>DATNGE010000127.1:0-3092 GCA_035606035.1 Allostellaceae bacterium | reverse complement strand
TGCCGAAATGGAAGCGCGAGGATTGCTTCTGGATGCCGAAGCGGCGCTACGCCGTGATGCGCAACTACATGCCGAAGAAGGGCAAGCTCGGCATCGACATGATGCTCCGCACCTGCACCGTGCAGGTGAATCTCGATTTCGCCGATGAAGCCGACATGGTGCTGAAGTCGCGGGTCTCGCTCGCGCTGCAGCCGATCGCGGTCGCGCTCTTCGCCAACTCGCCTTTCGTCGAAGGCAAGCCGACGGGCTTCCTCTCGTATCGCAGCCAGGTCTGGACCGATACCGATCCCGATCGCTGCGGCACCTTGCCGTTCGTCTTCGAAGAGGGTTTCGGCTTCGAGCGCTATGTCGATTGGATGCTCGATGTGCCGATGTATTTCATCTATCGCGACGGCGGGTACATCGATGTTGCGGGACAAAGCTTTCGCGATTTCCTCGCCGGCAAGCTGCCCGGCCGGCCGGGCGAGATCCCGACCCTCGGCGACTGGTCGGATCATCTCACCACCGTCTTCCCCGAAATCCGCATCAAGCGATACATCGAGATGCGCGGCGCCGACGGCGGGCCGTGGCGCAACCTCTGCGCGCTGCCGGCGTTCTGGACCGGGCTGCTCTATGACGAGGATGCGCTCCGCGCCGCCTGGGACCTGGTCAAGGATTGGAGCCCCGAAGAGCGCGAGCAGCTCCGCGCCGACGTGCCGCGGCTTGGCCTCGAGACGCGTTTCCGCGGCAAGAGGCTGCAAGAACTCGCGAGCGCCGTCGTGCAACTCGCCAAGGCTGGCCTTAAACGCCGCGCGCATCTCAATGGCGAGGGCGATGACGAGACTCTCTTCCTGCAGCCGGTGATAGAGGTCGCGGAATCGGGCAAGACGCCCGCCGATACGCTGCTCGATGAATATGCGACGCGCTGGCGCGGCCTCGTCGATCCGGTCTATGTCGACGACGCGTATTAGCGCCTAACTCGCCGACGCTTCCGGTTTCGGCGCCGGGACGCCGGTCTCCACATCGAAGCGGTAGAGCAAGGCGACGAACACGCCTTTGCTGCGCGGCAGCAGCAACAGCGTCAGCGCGATGGTGAGCGGGAAGAGCACCGCGTAGTAGATCCAATCGGGCGCGTTGCTACGCACCGTCACGATGAAGAACGGCACGATGAGATGGCCAACGATAAGGATTGTCGCCCAGGCCGGCCCGTCATCGGCGCGCAGCTCGCTGAGCGAGGCCCCGCAACCGGAGCAGCGATCGTTGAGCTTCAGATAAGAGCGGAAGAGCCTGCCCTCGCCGCAGATCGGGCAACGCAGGGCAATGCCGCGCTTGATCGCGGTCCAGAGATCGGGCCGCATCGCAGCCGCTTCAATATGCTTGCTCATGGCAAAGAGATAAGCTCGCGCCGCGAGCGAAGAACGGTGCCGCCCCGCCGCGCGGCAATCTGCCGCCCCTCGCGCGCCAAACCCTATTCGCCGGCGAGCGAGACGGTCAGCCAGCGTTTCGGCTTGGCCGAGCCCTCCTGCGGCGCGAGCCCGGAGAGCGACATCCAGCGGCCGTTGTCCCAGGAGGTGGCCGAGACTTCGATGGCGAGCTTCCCGCCTTTCGGCGGGCCTTCGAGCCCGAGCACATTCCAGGGCAGCATCGCCTCGGCGACAATGCGCGGCTGATCGGCACCGAAATAGAGCGCCTGCGCGCCCGGCACCGCGGCACAATCGTCGTTCTGCAATTCCGCGACCGTCCCGGCGCAGAGCTTCGGTGCCATCGGCGGATAATCCTTGCTCGAGCCTTTCGGCGGGATGAAATAAAGCGTGAAGCGCTTCGGCCCGGCGCCGGCATCGATATCGAGCTCGAGGCGATAAGCCTCGCTCAGCGGATAGGTCGCGCCGTAATCTAAGAGGCCGAGATCGTCGTAATCCTGGCCGATCGTCGCGAAAGCCAAACCCTGCTTGCTCCAGGTGAGATAGGCCTCGCCGAAAGCGACCGCACCGGCCGAGGGCTTGAGCGACGGCAAGAGCGATGCGGGCTTCGGCCAATCGATCAGCGAGAGATGTTGCGGATCGATCGTGGCATAGGGAATGGCGAAATTCTTGGCGCTCGACCGCGCGCCGCCTGACAAAGGAGGGGCGCCGGCATGATCGTGGAGCGCCGGCAATTGGTGATTGGCCGCGCTCAGCGCCTCGACCAGCTGCTCATACGGCCGGCCGCGGATATCGACGAGGCCGAAATTGTAATCCTCGCTATCGGCGCGTCCGCCCACCGGATAGTCGTAGTACTGGAACCAATGCGTGCCGACGATCTCCGGCACGCCGGCGAAGAGCTTTGCCGAAGCCGCCGCGCCGGCGGCGCGCTGCGCCTGCGTCTCGACGGTCATCAGATGGCCGTTGTTGCGATTGCCGGTGCGGTTCTCATGCGCCGCATAGAACCATTCCGAGATCAGCTCGGCCTTGCCTTGGGTGAGCTTTCTGAGTCCGTCGAAGAAATAGGGCGCGAGCCAGCCTTCGGGGCTGTCGACGTTGTAGTTGAGCGCGATCGCGTCGACATAAGGCGCCTCGGCGCGGATCGCCGCCTGATCGTAATAGATCGGCAGCCGGTCGCCGAAATAGAGCGCATCGGGATCGGCGGCTTTGAGCGCGGCGCGGGCGACTTTGTAATATTGCTCGGCGACGATGCCGGTCCAGCGCTCGACCACCGGCATGCCCTTGCCGCCGATGCGCAGCTTGGTCGGCTTCTCCGCGTTGAGCAGCGCGTCCCAGGATTGCGCGTCCACCGGCGGCACGAAATCCTTGGTGAAGCGTTGCCAATCGCCGCGGTATTGGTCGCGCAGCATCTCGATCCAGCGCTGCTTGGTGAAGCTCGTCGCTGGCCTCTGGCTGTAGAACAGGAACAGCGCGCCGTCCCACCAGCCGACTTCATTGTCGGAGAAATACCCGATGCGATAGGGCGAATCGCGATACTTTTCGGTCAGCACTTTCGCCTGCTCGTACATGCGTTGCACGGCGGCCGGATCGAAGGGATCGAACCAATGGAAGCGGGCGAGGCGGCCGAGCTCGAGATTGATGATGCTGGGCAGCTTCAATTGCTTCGGCGGCAGCGACCAGGCGCCGGCGCTG
>DATNGE010000126.1:0-4058 GCA_035606035.1 Allostellaceae bacterium | reverse complement strand
TCAGGGCAGGGCGCTGCGGCCCTGCGTAGGATAGCAACCATATCGAGCTCCCTCTCGGGACCGGCCCACGATGACCGGCTCTGCCAAAAAGGACGCGTTACGTCGTTGCATAACCACGATGGGCCATAGGCACGTGCGAGTGCGTCTGCGAGTTCGATAAATAGGCGTATCGCCCTGCGATGCAAGAAAAAATTCATGGTGCGGCAATTTTTTTTGCCGCCGGCCTGCATTCCGTGTTCTGCGCGACACGCTCGCGCGCCCGCTCAGGGCGTCGCCGTGCCGACGAGCAGCGCTTCCCTGGCGACACGGAGGAAGCTCGCGACCGACTCGGGCGCCGTGTCGAAGGCCGTGACGAGACGCAGCACCGGTGCATCGCCCCAGCGATAGAAGCCGAAGCCGGCAGCGGCGAGGCGCTCGATCGCGCGTTCGCCGAGTTCGACAAATACCTCATTGCCCTCGACCGGATGCAGCAAGCGTGCACCGGGCAGCGCGGCGAGGCCACTGCCAAGCTGGGCTGCCATCGCGTTCGCGTGACGCGCATTGCGCAGCCAAAGATCGTTCGTCAGATAGGCTTCGAGCTGCGCCGCGACGAAGCGCTGCTTCGAGAGCAGATGCCCGGCGCGCTTGCGGCGGTAGCCGAAACTCGCCGCGCGTTTGGGATCGAAGAACACCACCGCCTCGGCCGCCAGCGCGCCGTTCTTGGTAGCGCCAAAGGAAAGCGCATCGACACCGGCGCGCCAGGTGACATCCGCCGCCGCGCAGCCGAGGCTTGCCACCGCATTGGCGAAGCGGGCTCCGTCCATATGGAGCGCGAGCCCGTGACGGCGTGCGAGCGCGCTCAGCGCCGCGATCTCGGCTGGACCGTAGACCGTCCCCGCCTCCGTCTCCTCGGTGATGCTGATCGCCGCCGGCTGGACGTTGTGCACCACGCCGGCGCCCGCGAGTCGCGGCGCCAGTATCTCGGGGGTGAGCTTGCCGTGCTCGCCGGGACAGGTCACGAGCTTGGCGCCGCCGGTGAAGAACTCGGGCGCACCGCACTCGTCGGTCGCGATATGGGCTTCCTCATGGCAATAGATCGCGCCGTAGACGGGCGCGACGCAGGCGAGCGCGAGCGAGTTCGCTGCCGTGCCGGTCGCCACCGGAAAGACCGCGACCTCGTGCTCGAAGAGCTCGGCGAGGCGCTGCTCGAGCCGGCGCGTCAGCGCGTCGGCGCCATAAGGCATCGCTGGGCCGTGATTAGCGGCCGCGATGGCGGCGATGATCTCCGGCGAGGCGCCGGTCACATTGTCGGAGGCGAAATTCATGGCGTACCTGTCATGGCGAACCTGTCTGGGGCCGCAAGGTCACCGTCGCGAGCGGCGCGCCGGTGAGAAGGTTAACAATGATTAACTCTTCGCCGCCACCGGCAAGCTCGACCCGCACCACCAGCCGGTCGCCGCTCGCCTCGGCGCCGTTGACCCGCGCGCCTTGCGGCAGGTCGAGCGTCATGGCGCTCGGCGCGCCCGCCGGAGCCCCAGCGGTGGCCGGCGTCGCCTGGCGCGGATGGTTGAGCCGGTACTGGACGGCAAAGCCGAGCGCGATGATGCCCGCGACCAGGAGCACCCCCATGGCGATGACGAGGACCTTGAGAGCGCGCATGCTTCCGTTCAATTTGCCTGGATGGATTTTGCCTGGATGAATTGGGCGGAATGACGACCCGGGAACTGATCACCGTCTCTGAAGCGGAAGCTGGCGAGCGGCTCGATCGCATCTTGGCGGCGCATCTTGCCGCTCTCTCGCGCAGCCGGCTCAAGAAGCTGATTGAAACCGGTCAGGTGAGCCTCGATGGCGAAACGATAAACGACCCCTCGAGGCGGGTCAAAGGGGGCCAACGCTTCGTTGTCGCCCTGCCCGCGCCCGTCGCCGACCGGCCCGAGCCGCAAGCGATGGCTTTGAGCATCGTCTATGAAGACGATCAGCTCCTCGTGCTCGACAAGCCCGCCGGGCTCGTCGTCCACCCTGCCCCGGGCAATCCCGACCGCACGCTCGTCAACGCCCTGCTCGCGCATTGCGGCGAAAGCCTCGCCGGCATCGGCGGCGTCAAGCGTCCGGGCATCGTCCACCGCATCGACAAGGACACGAGCGGGCTGATGGTGATCGCAAAGACCGATGTCGCGCAGCAAAAGCTCAGCGCCGATTTTGCCGCGCATCGTCTCACGCGCTCCTATCTCGCCGTCGTGCGCGGCGTGCCGAGTCCGCGCGCGGGCACGATCGCGACGCGCCTCGGCCGCAGTCGCGTCAATCGCAAGAAGATGGCGGTGGTGACGAGCGGCGGCAAAGAAGCGGTCACGCATTATCGCGTGCTGCGCGCGCTCGGCTTGCGCGCGGCGCTCGTCGAATGCCGCCTCGCGACCGGACGCACGCATCAGATCCGCGTTCATCTCACTAGCATCGGCCATCCGCTGATCGGCGATCAGACTTATGGCCGCGGCCGGAGCGCCGGCTTGCCGGAAGCTCCGCGTGCGTTCCCACGCCAGGCACTGCACGCGAATTTGATCGGTTTTACCCATCCGCTGAACGGCAAATATCTTGAATTCACTTCGCTGCTTCCCGCAGACATCGCGGAGCTGATCGCGGCGCTCGAGCGTGCCGAGCGCGCCTGAATTGGACAGGCCCTTATTGGACAGGTTGGCACGCTTTCGTTAGCATTTCGGCAAATGGCAACAACTCCAGCACTCCCCAGCATCGCGTCGGAAGGCGCGCTGGCGCGATACCTGCAAGAGATCCGCCGCTTCCCGATGCTCCAAGCGGACGAGGAGTACATGCTCGCCAAGCGCTGGCGCGAGCATGAGGATCCCGAGGCCGCGCATCGCCTCGTCACCAGCCATCTCCGCCTTGTCGCCAAGATCGCGATGGGCTATCGCGGCTATGGCTTGCCGCTCTCCGAGCTGATCTCCGAAGGCAATGTCGGGATGATGCAGGCGGTGAAGCGCTTCGATCCGGATCGTGGCTTCCGCCTCGCCACCTATGCGATGTGGTGGATCCGCGCCTCGATCCAGGAATACATCCTCCATTCCTGGTCGCTGGTGAAGATCGGCACGACCGCGGCGCAGAAGAAGCTGTTCTTCAACCTTCGCCGCTTGAAAGGCCAGATCCAAGCGATCGAGGAAGGCGATCTGACGCCCGAGCACGTGGCGAAGATCGCCAAGGAGCTCGACGTTCCCGAAAGCGATGTCGTGAGCATGAACCGCCGTCTCATGGCCCCGGATAATTCGCTCAACGCGCCGCTGCGCGCTGAAGGCGAAGGGGAATGGCAGGATTGGCTGGTCGATGACGAAGCGAGCCAGGAATCGAAGCTTGGTGAGCGCCAGGAGCTCGGGCTGCGCCGCGATCTCTTGAAGACGGCCATGTCGCATCTGACCGATCGCGAGCGCGATATTCTGATGGAACGCCGGCTCCGGGAGAATCCGACAACGCTCGAAGACCTCTCGGCGAAATACGGCATCTCGCGCGAGCGCGTGCGTCAGATCGAGGTCCGCGCGTTCGAGAAGCTGCAAAAGGCGATCAAGACCGGCGCGCTAGAGCGTCAGCTTCTGCCGAGCTGATTAGCTCTCGCTAACCGGATTGCTATGCGCTGATTTCAAAGCGTCGATTCACTCGCGGTGGCGAGGCGCGCTTCGAGTTCTGCGGCGCGGCGCTCGAATTCCTCGGCATGTTGCGCCAGGCCTTCGCGCGCCAGCTTGTCCGTGACTTCTTTAGCGAGCCGACGCGCTTGTGCGGCGCGTTCGCGAAGGGCCGCGATGTGCGGCAGGAGCCCGGCAAGATCGTCTTGATCGCTCATCGCCGCTTACCTGCTGCTGTGCAAAGTCAGATACTAGACGCAACTCCGGCCTTTCTAAGGCGCTGCCGGCATTCGCATCTCTTTGTAGAGGCTGCGCCGGCATTTCCCGCTTCGAGCGCGATCTGGCATGCCGCTTTCGAGCTTGCGATGGCTGCGCGCCGCACATGCAGCTTTGAATGCATCCACAGACAGGTGCAACGCCGCGCAATGCGCCGCAACTCTTCCCCCTTTTCGCCTT
>DATNGE010000125.1:0-9429 GCA_035606035.1 Allostellaceae bacterium | reverse complement strand
GTGATCGTGCTCGGCGGCGGCAACACGGCAATGGATTGCTGCCGTACCTCGCGGCGCTTGGGCGGCACGGATGTGAAGGTCATCGTGCGCTCAGGCTTCGAGGAGATGAAAGCCTCCCCTTGGGAAAAAGAAGACGCGATGCATGAGGACATTCCGATCCTCAACATGCTCGTGCCCAAGGAATTCGTGCATAAGAACGGCAAGCTGACCGGCGTGCTCTTCGAGAAAGTGAAGGCCGTCTACAACGACAAGGGCCGGCGTTCGCTGGTGCCGACGGGCGAGCCGGATGTGCTTCACGAATGCGACGATGTGCTGGTCGCGGTCGGGCAGGAGAACGCGTTTCCCTGGGTCGAGCGCGATATCGGCATGGAATTCGACAAATGGGACATGCCCGTCGTCGATCCCGTCACCATGCAGTCGACCATTCCGAACGTGTTCTTCGGCGGCGATGCGGCGTTCGGTCCCAAGAACATCATCTGGGCGGTGGCGCATGCCCATGACGCGGCGGTCTCGATCGACAAATTCTGCCACGGCGAGGACGTGAAGAAACGCCCGCCGCCGGATGTGGCGCTCATCAGCCAGAAGATGGGCATCCATGAGTGGAGCTACGACAACGACATCTCGAACGACCAGCGCTACAAGGTCCCGCTCCGGGACAAGGTCGTGGCACTGGCCGATGTCCGGCTCGAAGTCGAATTGGGCTTCGATAGGAAGCTCGGCTATTCCGAGGCCGAGCGCTGCCTCAATTGCGATATCCAGACGGTGTTCACGCCCTCGCTCTGCATCGAATGCGATGCGTGCGTCGACATCTGTCCGATGGACTGCATCACCTTCACCGGCAACGAGCCGGAGGAGCAGCTCAGGCACCATCTGAAGGCGCCGGCGAAGAACCGGACGCAGGACATCTACGTCTCCAACGAGCTCAAGACCGGCCGCATCATGGCGAAGGACGAAGACGTCTGCCTGCATTGCGGCCTCTGTGCCGAGCGCTGCCCGACCGGCGCCTGGGACATGCAGAAATTCCTTCTCGATATGACTCACGCGGGACCCGAATGTCGAAGCCGCTAGAAGCCGTCAACGATTTCGTCGTCAAATTCGCCAACGTCAACGGCTCGGGATCGGCGAGCGCGAACGAATTGTTCGCCCGCTCGATCCTGCGCATGGGCGTGCCGGTGGCGTCGCGCAACATCTTCCCCTCGAACATCCAGGGCCTGCCGACCTGGTATGAGGTGCGCGTCTCCGAAGCCGGCCATCTTGGCCGGCGCGGCGGCGTCGACCTCATGGTGGCGATGAACCCGCAGACTTGGAACGCCGATATCGGCGAGATCGAGCCGGGCGGCTATCTCTTCTATGATTCGACCAAGCCGATCCCGCCGTCAAAATTCCGCGACGACATCAATGTCGTCGGCGTGCCGCTGACCGCGATCGTCAACAAGGAATTCAGCGATCCGCGCCAGCGCCAGCTGTTCAAGAACATCATCTATGTCGGCGCGCTCGCCGCGCTCCTCAACATGGATGTGGCGACGATCGAGACGCTGATCAGCGAGCAATTCCAGGGCAAGGACAAGCTCATCGCGCCGAACGTAAAGGCGCTGCATATGGGCATCGACTACGCTAAGCAGAATCTCGCGCCGCTGGGAATCCGGGTGCGGAAGGCGGATGCGGTCGGCAATCGCGTCTTCATCGATGGCAACAGCGCTGCGGCGCTGGGCGCGGTCTATGGCGGCGCGACCGTCTGCGCCTGGTATCCGATCACGCCCTCGACGGCGCTCGCCGAAGCCTTCATGAAATACTGCCGGCGCTATCGCATGGATAAGGAGACCGGCAAGGCAAAATTCGCAATCGTCCAGGGCGAGGACGAGCTCGCTTCGATCGGCATCGTGCTGGGCGCCGCCTGGAACGGCGCGCGCGCCTTCACCTGCACCTCGGGCCCGGGCGTCTCGCTGATGACCGAGTTCGTCGGTCTCGGCTATTACGCCGAAATCCCGGCGGTGATCATGGACGTGCAGCGCGGCGGTCCCTCGACCGGCATGCCGACGCGCACGCAGCAAGCCGATCTCATTGGCGCGGCTTACGCCTCGCATGGCGACACCAAGCATCCCATGCTTTTCCCCGAGGATCCGGGCGAATGCTTCGAGATGGGAGCACTCGCCTTCGACATGGCCGACCGGCTGCAGACGCCGATCTTCCTCATGCTCGATCTCGATATCGGCATGAACGACTGGCTGACGAAGCCCTTCCAATGGGACGACAGCAAGCAGATCGATCGCGGCAAGGTGCTGAATTACGAGGATCTGCAGAGCGGCAAGGAGCTGCAACGCTATACCGATCTCGACGGCGACGGTATCGGCTTCCGCACCTATCCCGGCACGCATCCGACCAAGGGCAGCTACTTCACGCGCGGCTCGTCGCATGACCGGCTTGCCAAATACAGCGAGAACGGCCCCGTTTACGTCGAGAACGTGCAGCGCCTCTTACGGAAATTCGAGACCGCGAAGAAGATGATCCCGGCGCCGGTGCGGCGTGACGCCAAGGCCAAGACGAAATACGGCGTGCTCTATTTCGGCTCAACCTCGCCCTCGATGCATGAGGCGCTCGGCGTGCTGGAAGAGCAGGGCGTCCATCTCAACGCGATGCGGCTGCGCGGCTTTCCCTTCAGCGACGACGTGATCAATTTCGTGCTCGAGCATGAGCAGGTCTTCTTCATCGAGCAGAACCGCGACGCGCAATGCCGTACGCTGCTCGTCACCGAGAGCAATCTCGATCCGGCGCGCATCGTGCCGGTGCTGCATTACGACGGCACGCCGATCACGGCGCGCTTCATCATCGACAAGATTTCCGCCTTGCTCAAAGCGCGCAACGTCGCGCCGCTGAGAGAAGTGGCGGGGAGGGCCTGACGCGATGACCTATATTCCGAAACCCAAGCTCCACCATCCCTCGCTGCCGAAGAACAAGCTCGGCTTCACCCATCGCGACTACGAGGGCTCGGTCTCGACGCTCTGCGCCGGCTGCGGCCATGATTCGATCAGCGCCGCGATCATCCAGGCCTGTTACGAGCTCGACCTGCCACCGCATCGCATCGCCAAGCTTTCCGGCATCGGCTGCTCCTCGAAAACGCCGGATTATTTCCTCGGCAATTCGCACGGCTTCAATTCCGTGCATGGCCGCATGCCCTCGGTCCTGACCGGCGCCAATCTCGCCAACAAGGACCTCATTTATCTCGGCGTCTCGGGCGACGGCGACAGCGCCTCGATCGGCTTCGGCCAATTCGCGCATTCGATCCGCCGCGGCGTCAACATGGTTTATGTCGTCGAGAATAACGGCGTCTACGGTCTGACCAAGGGCCAGTTCTCGGCGACGTCGGACAAGGGCTCGAAGAGCAAATACGGCGCGCTGAACAACGACAGCGCGATCGATATGATCGGCATCGCGCTGCAATTGGGCGCGACGTTCGTCGCGCGCGGCTTCTCGGGCGACAAGGACCAGCTCGTGCCGCTGATCAAGGCGGCGATGAACCATCACGGCGCCGCTTTCATCGATTGCATCAGCCCCTGCGTCGCGTTCAACAATCATGCCGGCTCGACCAAGAGCTTCGATTATGTGCGCGAGCACAACGAGACCGTGAACCGCCTCGATGTCATGGTCGACCACGAGCCGATCACGGCGGACTACGCGCCGGGCACGGTCGAGCTGGTGACGCAGCATGACGGCTCGGTCCTGCGCCTGCGGAAGATCGCGGCGCATTACGATCCGAGCGACCGGATCGCGGTGATGAATTATCTGCAGGAGCGCGCCGCCGCCGGCGAGATCGTCACCGGCCTGCTCTATGTCGATCCCGAAGGCCAGGATCTGCACGATTACCTCAATACGGTGGACAAGCCGCTCAACGAGCTCGGAACCGCCGATCTCGTTCCCGGCAACGCCGCTCTCGCGAAGCTCAACGAGAGCCTGCGCTGAGATCTTTTTATAGGGTAGTGACGCGTTGCGGCGCCGCGGCTTTCGCGGCGCTTATCTTTGCTGCTTCGATCGCACCGGCGCGGGCCGAAACCGTCAAGGTCGGCATCGTCAAATCGACCGTCGTCGGCGATCTGCGCGTGGCGCAAGAGCGCGGCTATTTCACGGCGCAGGGCCTCACGGTCGAGATCGTCGATTTCGGTTCGGCGCAGCCGGTCGCGGTCGCGACCGCGTCAGGCGATATCGATTTCGGCTCGGTCGGGCTGACCGGCGGGTTCTACAGCCTCGCCGCGCAAGGCGCGCTGAAGATCGTCTCGAGCGGCACGCGCGACGTGCCCGGCTATCACACCGGCGCCTATATCGTCTCCAACGCTGCCTATGATCACGGCATGGTCGGGTTCAAGGATTGGGGCGGGCACAAGATCGCGCTGACGCAGATCGGCTCGCCCTATCACTACAGCCTGGCGCTGCTGCTGGCGAAATATCGGATCGATCCCAAAAGTGTGACGCTGCTTCCCGTGCAGGCGGTGCCAAACGAGGCGTCGGCGATTACCGGCGGCACGACCGACGGCGCGGTCATGCCGGTGCCCGTGGCCCTGCCGCTGGTCGGCAAGGGCAATGCGCATCTCATCGGCTACACCGGCGACGAAGCGCCGTGGCAGTTCGGCGTCGTGTTCGCCGCGACAAAGTCCGCCAATGCGCGCGGTGAGATGGTGAAGCGCTTCCTGGCGGCGCTGCATCAGGGCGGCAAGGATTATCACGACGCCTTCTCCGGCCCGCGTGAGGAACGTCAGGACGGGCCGACGGCGCCGGCGATCGCGGCATTGCTCGCCAAATCGACCGGCCAGAGCAGCGATCAGATCATGCTCAGCATTTCCTATATCGATCCAACCGGCCGGCTGGATGAGCGCGATATCGCGAATCAGATCGCCTGGTATCGCGATCAAGGCATGCTGAAGAGCGACATAGCGGTCGCCGACATCGTCGATCACCGCTACGTGACGCCGCTCCCGTCCGGGAAGTGAGGCGGATTCACAAAGAGCGACGCGAACGAACCTAGTCGCCGCTTCACGTAAGTTCAGCAAAGAGCCGTGCCGTCAGAGACGGCGCGGCTCATCGCTTAACGTCAATGCTGATCCTTCTTCTCCGGCTGCCCGTGTTGCGGGGGCGCTTTGGCGGCGGGCGCCGGCGCGGGATGCGGCGCCGCAGGAGCGGCGGCGGGATGCGGTGCCGGTGCCGGATGCGGCGCAGGTGCCGCGGGCGGATGCGGCGCTGGCGCAGCGGCGGGATGCGGCGCCGGCGCCGGGTGCGGGGCGGGCGCAGCCGGCGGATGCGGGGCTGGTGCAGCTGCGGGATGCGGGGCTGGCGTTGCCGGGCGCGGTGCCGGCGGGGCAGCGTGCGGTGGCATCGGGGCGGGCGTGTGCGCAACTTGCGGCGGCGCGTGGGGCGCTGGTGCTTGTACCGGTGCAGGCGCGCGCGCGGTCGGCGGGGCGTGTTGCGCCTCGGGGCGCGGTGCCGGTGCCGCAGCGGTCGGCGCATGCTGCGGCGGCGCGTTTTCATGCGGCAGCGTGGCGCTCTGCCGCGAGGGCGACGGCGCTCCTGGCGCATGTTGCTGCGGTTGAATGTTCGCGGCCCGCGGCGGCGCATTGGGCGGCGGCGAGGCGCGCTCGGGAGCCCCACGTTCCGCACGCGGCTGAAGGGCACCTTGAGGCGGTGTCGGATGCTGCGCGGGGTTGCGCTGCTCGAGCGTCGCCCGGGCATTCGGCCCATTGGGCGCGGCGTGTTGCGCTTCGCGCGGAGCCTGGTTCGGCGGCGCCGGATGTTGCGCGAAGTTGCGCTGCTCGGGCATCGTCCGGGCATTCGGCGCATTGGGAGCGCCGCGTTCCGGTTCGCGCGAGGCTTGGTTCGGCGGCGCCGGATGTTGCGCGAGGTTGCGCTGCTCGGGTCCCGCGCGGCCATTCGGCGCGTTGGGCGCCGCGTGTTGCGCCTCGCGTGCGGCCTGGTTCGGCGGCGTCGGATGGGGCGCGAGATTAGCGTTCGCCGGCGCTCCCGGGCGGGTGTTCGGCTGCTGGGCGCCCTGCTCTCGGCTCGATCCCGGGCCGCGTGCCGTGTTCGGCGCTTCACCTCGCTGGTTCGCTGGCGGGTTCGTGCCGGCGGTGGCGTTCGGCGATCCCGAACGCGCCGAATTGTTTGGCGCCGCCGCGTTGCGCTGCTCGCGGTCCGTGTTCGACGCGGCGCCGGCAGCGGCGGCCGCATTGGTCCGGTTGGGGCGCGTGGCCTCGGCGACGCGATGCGGGCCCGGCGCCGTCGGCGCTTGTTGCTGCGCGAGCGCTTGCGGGATTGCCGTGCTCACGCGGCCACGGGCGACATTCGCTTGCGCATTGGCGCGCGGCGTCACCGCCGCCGCGGCTTGTGGATCGGCACGGCCGGCGCGGGCAAAGGCGCTCGGCTGCAGGCGCGTCACCGCCGTGCTGGTCGCGCGCGAGCGTGCTAGCTGATCGGCAGCGACCGCGACGCTGGCGCGCTGCACCGGCGCGGCATGGGCGAAGGCCGCGGTCGGCACGACGGTCGCGGCTTGGCGATTGTGGAAATTGTTCAGCGTCACGTTCGCGACGTTGTTATAGGTCCGCTGATTCCAATCGCGGCCGTTCACATTGCGCGCGTAGACGGTGCTTACGTGGTACCAGGGGTGATACGACTCATGCGGCGCGAGCGCGACCCAGCCGATCGCGGCCACGGCCGCCCCGGCTGCGAGATCGACGCCCCAGCCATCGCCGCCAACGAAGGAAACCAGCGCCGGCGCGTAAACCGGTTGCGGCGGGATGTCTTGCGGCACCCACGCCCAACGATCGTCGCGCTCGATCCAGCGGCCATAGTGGAATGGCGCGAAGCCCCACGGCGCGTCGTCGATCCAGGTCCATCCCCAGGGATTGACCCATGCCCAATGGCCATAGCGATAAGGCGCCCAGCCGTCCGGCACGTCGCTCGGATACCAGACCTGGCCGTAATCCGGATCATCGCCCCAGCTGCCATAGGCGGCGAGGTCCTGATAGCCGGTCACTGCCGGCGGCACGGCGTGCGGGATTTTCGCGAGATCCTCGCGATGCTCCTGATCCTCGGCCCATTGGTCGAAATCATTGGGATTGGCGGCGACGAGCCGAACATCGATCGGCTCGCCGCTGATCACCGCGGCTTGGCCGCTGGCGATATCGATCGCGCCGCGCTCGCTCTCGAATGTCGCCGCGCCGTCGAAAACCGAAACGACGACCTGGTCCGAAGGCTGGTCGTTGTCGGGCTGGCCCGCATCGATGTCGTATTCGCCCGGCGCCGTGATGTCGACGCGGCCGCGCGGCGTGGTGATGCTAAGCTCGCCGGGCGGCATCTGCGCGAGATGGAGATTGAGCACGCCTTGATCGAGCTGCAGATCGGTCGCGCGGTCATCGAGCCGCGAGACATCGAGCTCGCTTGCCTGATCGAGGCGCAACTCGGCCGGGCCGACCTCGATCGCGGCGCGCGCATTGGCGTCGGTCCAGAAGGATTCGCCGCTGGTGACGGGATAGTTCACCGTCGCCGGCGCCCAATCGCCTTGCTGCCCCGGCGGGTGAAAAGACACCGTGCCGTCGATATAGCTCAGACGTCCTACACGCGCCGGTGGATCGGCGGCGTTGGCAAGGGCCGGCGTGAGAAGCAAAAGCGAGAAAGGTAAAACGAGGATTGCGCGACGCATGATGCCATCCCTGAGAACATGTCTCGACGACAACGCGCGCGCGAGGCGCGGAATTTCCGCTCGCGCGCTTCATGGCAGCGATGTAATGCGCGATCGCGGCGATCGGCGGCCGCAAATGCGGCGTTCTCTCGGCTGATTGCTCTAGCCCGAGCTTGGGCGGCAGCGCGGCGCTGCCGCTGCGCTGCGAGATCGCGAATGCCTCGCAATTCGGGGCTGCGCGCTTACGGCATCACCGGCACGAACCGCTTGGTGAGAATCTGATCGTCGCTCGGCTTTTCCTTCAGCATGCCGAGCTCGACAAAGGAATCCTTCAGCACCTCGAGCCCGTCCGGTTTGAAGAAGCCGTCATCGACCATGGTGGAGATCTCGAAATCATAGGCCTTGCCCATGACCGCCGGCGATTGGTTGAAGATCTTCGTCGTCAGCTCGATCGTCTTCTCGCGATTGTGCTTCATGAAAGCGACGGTGGCGAAAAGCCCTCTGAGGAAGCGCTCGACCAGGTCGGGATTTTCGGCGACCAGGTTCTTCCGCGCGAAAGCCGCCTGGTTGATGATCGTCGGCGCGTATCTGCCCATCTCGGTGACGATGCGGCCGCGTTTCTGCTCTTCCATCTGCAGCCCGACTTCGGTGGCGGTCATCATCGCGTCGACCTGATGCGCCATCACGGCGGAGATGCTGCCCTCGACGCTGCCAAGTGCGACGCCTTTGATGCCGTCCTTGCCCCAGCCTTCGGCGATCGATAGGCGATGCACCAGCCAATCGGGGAAGGAGCCGTTCGTACCGAAGCTGATCGTTTTGCCTTTGAGATCTGCAACCGCCTTGATCGGCGAATCTTCGGCGACAACGACGGAGAAGCCGCGCGGCGCGCCGACCGTCGCAGCGACCGCGATCACGGGCGAGCCTTTGGCGGTTTGTGCCATCGCGGCGGTGCCGGAGACGCCGACATCGATGCTGTTCGAAGCGAGCGCCTGCTGGAAGCGCGCACCGCCGGAGAGCGTCGTGATCTCAACATCGAGACCATATTTGGCGAAAATGCCCTCCTCGACGCCGATATCGAGCGCCGCATAAGGCCAGGTATCGGCAGTCGCCTTGCCGGCGCGCAGCTTGTCGGCGGCGGAGGCGTTCGGCACCGCAGAGACGAGCGCGGCGGCAACGAGAAACAGCGCGCAGGTCGTGCGGTAATTCGACAAAAATTCCTCCCACGCAGCGGCAAAGGCTGCGATTAGCGACAAAGTGTTGTGGTTTCCACGAATGGCAACCGGCGCGAGCGATCATTTGACTTTAGCGATTGCGCGGTGTCAATTTTCGCGCGCCGCGGTCGACCGCGGATAGAGCCGCGGAGGAAAGCTGGTGAAGCCGATTTGCGCCATCGCGCAGAGCCCGTCGAAATGACGTCGTTCGGGCCGCTTTCCGGCTATCACGTGATCGAGGTAGCGCGTTTCGTCACCGGTCCTTATGCCGGCCAGCTGCTCGCCGATCTCGGTGCCGAGGTGATCAAGATCGAGGATCCCGAAGGCGGCGATCCGTTCCGCGGCTGGGACGAGCGCGGGGGCTACGCGCCGATGTATCGCGCCTTCAACCGCAGCAAGCGCAGCCTCACGCTCAATCTACGCCACGCGCGGGGCCGCGCCATCATCGAGCAGCTCGTCGCCAAGGCCGATGTCTTCATCGAGAATTTTCGCCCGGGTGTCGCCGACAAGCTCGGCATCGGTTATGCGCATCTCTCCAAGCTCAATCCGCGCCTTGTC
>DATNGE010000124.1:0-4745 GCA_035606035.1 Allostellaceae bacterium | reverse complement strand
CAGCCACCGCGTCAATGAGGAAATGTTCTTTGTCCTCGAAGGCGAGGGCGAGCTCATCGTCGGCGATCAGCACTATGCGGTGAAGCGCGGCGACGTCATCGCTTGTCCGCCGGGTGGGCCCGAGTCCGCGCATCAGCTGCGTAACACCTCGACGAGCGCCGAGCTCAAATATCTTGCGATCAGCACAAAGCTATCGCCGGAAGTCGTCGATTATCCCGATTCCAACAAGACCGGAATCTATGGTGAATTCACCGGGCCGGACGGCAAGCCGCAATTCACGCGCTTTCTTGCGCGCACTGGCGCGAGCCTCGATTACTGGGAAGGCGAGTAACCGGCTTTAGGCGACGCGGCGGATCGGCAGCCGCGACCACACATCGCTGAGCGCGGCGACGAGCCGGTCGATATCGGCATCGGAATGCTGCGGCGTCGGCGTCAGGCGCAGCCGCTCGGTGCCATGCGGCACGGTTGGGAAATTGATCGGCTGCAGATAGATCGCGTGGCGATCCATGAGCTCGTCGCTCGCTTCCTTGCAGAGTCGCGCATCGCCGACCAGCACCGGCACGATGTGGCTTTGCGACGGCATCACCGGCAGGTTCGCCTCTTTCAGCTTGCGCTTGACCATCGCCGCGCGCTCCTGATGGAGCAGGCGCAGCTCGCTCGCGCCTTTGACATGCCGGATGCTGGCGACCGCGCCGGCACAGATTGCTGGCGGCAGCGAGGTGGTGAAGATGAATCCCGGCGCGTAGCTGCGGATGAAATCGACGATGTTGTTCGAGGTCGCGACATAGCCGCCGATCAAGCCGAAGGCTTTGGCGAGCGTGCCCTGGATGACGTCGACTTTCTCCGCGACGCCGTCGCGCTCGGCGATGCCGGCGCCGGTCGCGCCGTAAAGCCCGACAGCATGCACCTCATCGACATAGGTGAGGGCGCCGTAGCGATGGGCGACATCGCAGAGCTCGCCGATCGGCGCGATGTCGCCGTCCATCGAATAGACGGATTCGAACGCGACCAGCTTCGGCCGGCTCGCATCGATCGCGGCGAGGCGTTTGGCGAGATCGGCCGGATCGTTGTGGTTGAAGATCTGCTTCTCGGTGCGGCCGTGGCGGATGCCTTCGATCATCGAGGCATGATTGAGTGCGTCGGAGAGCACGACGCAATTCGGCATCTGGCTCGCCAAGGTGGCCAGCGCCGTTTCATTCGAGACGTAGCCCGAGGTGAAGATCAGCGCTGCCGGCTTGTTGTGCAGCGAGGCGAGCTCTTCCTCGAGCGTCACATGATAATGCGTCGTGCCTGAGATATTGCGCGTGCCGCCGGCGCCGGCGCCGGCTTTCTCGATCGCATCGTGCATAGCGGCGCGCACATCCGGGTGCTGGCCCATGCCGAGATAATCGTTGGAGCACCAGACGGTGATTTCGCGGTTGGCGGCGTGGTCGTGGGCGCGCGGAAACGCGCCTGCTTTGCGCTCGAGATCGGCGAAAACCCGGTAACGGCCTTCGGCCCTCAGCGCGTCGAGCCGCGTCTTGAAAAAGCCTTCGTAATCCATTGGTTTAGGCGACTCCACCCGACTGCCCCCAAGCCGGCGGCACAATTATAGTCCCAAAGGTGCCGCCCGCCAGTCCCGTCCGTGGGACCGGTTGTCGCGGCTCGGCTCATGCTTTCCGAAGCGCTATGATGCGGCAATTCACGGGTGGGAGGCGACAATGGCGGCCGCGATCCTCTTCACGAATATCCGGATTTTCGACGGTACCGGCACCAAGCCCTATCCGGGCGAGGTCCGGGTCGAGGGCCAGCGCATCGCCGCCATCGCGCCGGCCCCGGCGCAACTCGATCGCGCCGGCGCGACATTGGTCGATGGCGGCGGCGCGGTGCTGATGCCCGGCATGGTCGAGGCGCACGCGCATCTCTCCTGGCCCTGCGCCTATGACCGCATCATCCTCGACAAGACCATTCCGCCCGAGGAGCATCTCCTGATCACCGCGCGCAATGCGCGGATCACCCTCGATCACGGCTTCACCAGCGCCTATTCCGCCGGCTCGCTCGGCACGCGCTTCGAGATCGCGCTGCGCGATGAGATCGATGCCGGCTGGCTGCCGGGGCCGCGGCTCAAAGCCTCCTCGATCGAGCGCGCGCCGGGCCAGGTCTTCGGCATTCCGCAAAGCCATGACGAGGGCCATGGGCGCGGCGCGGCGGCGATGCGCGCCTATATCAAGGGCTGCGCCGAGCTGGGCCTCGATTCGGTGAAGCTGCTGCTCTCGGGCGACGACAATTTCACGCCGAACGGCTCGCAGGAGCTCGCCTATGACGAGGACGAGGTCGCGGCTGCGGGCGATGAGGCGAGGAAGCAGGAGATCTGGCTCGCCTGCCATGCGCAAGCCGCCGCGGCGGTGAAGCTCGGCCTCAAATATGGCTTCCGCGTGCTCTACCATTGCAGTTACGCCGATGCCGAAGCGCTCGACATGCTCGAGGCGAAGAAATCAGAGATTTTCGTCGCGCCGGCGGTGGGGTTAGCGCATGGCGCGATTCACGCCGATCCGTCGCTCAACCTGCCGGACGCGCTGGTCCAGCGCGGCCACAAGATCCTGGCGTTGCAGCGCACGCTGGTGCCCGAGCTGATGCGCCGCGGCGTGCGTGTGCTGCCGGGCGGCGACTACGGCTTCCCGCACACGCCGATCGGCCGCAACGCGCGCGACCTTGCGTTCTTCGTCGAGGATTTCGGCTTCACGCCCGCTGAGGCGCTGATGGCCGCGACGAGATGGGGCGGCGAGATCATGGGGATGGGCGACGAGCTCGGCCTCGTCAAAGAGGGCTATCTCGCCGATCTGCTGCTCATCGATGGCGATCCGACCGCGGATATCGCGCTCTTGCAGGACAAGGCTCGTCTCACGATGATCATGAAGGACGGCGTCTATCACAAGGCGCCGACTATGGCCCGCGCGGGCTCGTATTCCGCCGTGTGACCCAGAGGATCGCGTTCGATAAGAGCTGCTGATAGCGCGGATCGCGCCACACGGCAGGGTCATGGCCGAGCGCCGTGTAGAAAACGCGGCCATTGCCGTAAGACCGCGTCCAGGCGAGCGGCCAACCGTAAAACCGCGGCCGCACGGTGTCGAGAGTTAGATCGACGGAGCGCGGATCAAGCTGCAGCAACACATGCGCGTGGCGATAGTCGAAGTCGCTGATCTGGTAGATCTCGTCTGCGATGCTCAACGACGGGGCCAGAAACGCGACGATCGCATTGGAACGATCCGCGATGTCGATCGTCACCTTCTGATGCCAGGGATGGTCGTTGAAATAGCCGCCGATGAGCGCGAGATATTCCGGCCAGTCATAGAATGTATCGGTCGCGGAATGAACCCCGACGAAGCCCTTTCCGCCGCGGACGAACTCGAGAAAGGCTCGCTTCTGGCTGTCCGTCATCGGCAGTTCGCCGGTGGTAAAGAAGATCAGGGCGGCGAACGTCTGAAGCTCTTGCCGCGTGAAGACCGACAGATCCTCCGTCGACGTAACCGTGAAGGCGCCCGACCGCGCGCCGACGTCCTTGAGGACGTCTTTCGATAGATCGAGCACATCGTGGCGGTAGCCGGCGGAAGTGGTGACGTAGAGGACGCGTTTCGCGGGTTGCTGCGCCTGTGCGGCCGCCGCGGTGACGGCGATGGTCAGGGCAAGCGCGGCGCAAGCGAACCGATTATGATGCGGAGCGCCGCGCCTACTTGTCGTCATGCGAGCTTTGCCGCGGCATCGTCGAGCGCCGCGCCGAAGCGAGACCAGAGCTCGTCGATCTCGGCCTCGCTGATGATCAGCGGCGGGCAGAAGGCGATGATGTCGCCGCCGAGCGGCCGGATGATGAGGCCGTTCTCCTGCGCGGCATTCGCGATCAGCGCCGCCGCGCCGCGTTGCGGATCGAACGACGTCTTCGTCGCCTTGTCCCGGACGATCTCGAGCGCGCCCAAAAGCCCGACACCGCGCGCCTCGCCGACGAGAGGGTGCGAGGCATAGCGCTGCAGTCCCTCTTGGAAATGCCGCGCGACGCGGCGCACATGGCCGATGATGTCGCGCTCCTCGTAGATCTTGAGCGCTTCGAGCGCGACGGCGCAGCACACCGGATGGCCGGAATAGGTGTAGCCATGCGCGAAAACGCCGAGCTTGTCGCTCTGCGTCAGCATCGCCTGGTAGATCGGCTCGGAGACGATCGTCGCCGAAAGCGGCAGATAGGCCGAGGTCACCGCCTTAGCGAGCGTCAGGATGTCGGGCTTCAGCCCGTAGGTCTCGCTGCCGAACATGTTGCCGGTGCGGCCGAAGCCGCATATCACCTCGTCGGCGATCAGCAGCACGTCGTGCTTTTTAAGCACCGCCTGCACCGTCGCGAAATAGGTCTTGGGCGGCGGCAGGACGCCGCCGGCGCCCATCACTGGCTCGGCGATGAAGGCAGCGACGGTCTCGGGATCCTCGCGCTGGATCAGCGCATCGAGGCTGTCGGCGAGCCGCGTCGCGTAATCCTCCTCGCTCTCGCCTGGCTTTGCGCTGCGATAGAAATGCGGCGCGTCGGCGTGGCGGATGTTGGCGATCGGCAGATCGAAATCGCGGTGATTGGCAGGGAGGCCGGTGAGGCTCCCGGTCGCGATGGTGACCCCGTGATAGCCCTTGGCGCGGCCGATGATCTTCTTCTTGCGATGACGGCCGAGCGCGTTGTTGTAGTACCAGACGAGCTTGATCGCCGTATCGTTAGCCTCGGAGCCGGAATTGTT
>DATNGE010000123.1:0-17414 GCA_035606035.1 Allostellaceae bacterium | reverse complement strand
ATCTTCATGGGGTTTCCTTCTCCTCGAGCCGGTCGCGTTACGGTTGGTAACGCGGCGTCTTATGCAGGTAGTACTTGCTCATCGCCGGACGGTATTTCGCCATGATCTCCTTGTCGAGGTCGGTGTTCGGCTTGGCGCCGTCCGGCACCAGCGAGAAGTACGGCGTGGCCTTGGTCTGTTGCTCGAATTCCGCATGCGCGGTCTTCAGCACCTCGGGCTCGGTCATGAAATCGAGGATCGTGTTGGCCAGGACCTTGGCTCCCGCCACTTCGCCTTTGTGGGCGATGCTGCTGGTGGGCGTCACGGCCGCTACCCAATTGTGATAGGGGATGCCCGGGACGCTGGCGGGGAAGCCGAAGACCACCGCCGGCACGACCCAGGAGACATCGCCGCTGTCATTCGACGAAAACGATTGTGGACGCTGTCCGCCCTCGCGAATCTTCGTCGAGAGGCCGACGACGGGTTTGCCCTCCGCTTTTTGGAAATCGCGCGCGAATTTCTCCTCCTCGTCGCTCCATTTCGGCAGGCCGATCGCCTCGATGTTCTTTTGCACGACTTGCGACAGCGCTTTGTTCGAAAGTTGAGGCCAAGCCGAGGCCTGATAGATCACGTCATGCGTCGTGCCGGCCATCAGATCGGCGCCTTTGGCGATGTTGAGTAGCTTGTCGTAGGTCGCCTTGGCGTCGGGCATGTTGGCGTCGCGCACGAAATACCAGATCTTGGTGAAGTCCGGGATGACGTTCGGTTGGATGCCGCCATCCATGATCGAGCGATGGATGCGGTAGGTCGGCTTCAACTGCTGACGCAGGAAGGCGACGCCGTTCTCCATCAGCTCGAGCGAATCGAGCGCGTTCTTGCCGTCCCAAGGATCGACGGCGCCATGCGCGGATTTGCCATGGAAAGCGAACTGCACGCCGATCGCTGCGTAATTCTGCAGTCCCCAGCCGGTGTTGAAGTTATCGCCGATATGAAGGTAGATCGCGGCGTCGACATCCTTGAAATAGCCGGCGCGAACGATGAAGGGCCGGCTCGCGATCTCTTCCTCGGCAGGGCCGAAATTGATCGCGACGGTCCCGGGCAGATGATATTTATCCATCACCTGCTTCACCGCGAAAGCCGCGGCGGTGGCGACGCCGCCATGCGTATTGTGGCCTTCCATATGGCCGGGAGCGCCCGGCACCATCGGCTTGTGCTCGAAGTCGAGCGGCGTCTGATTGCCGCCGGGCAGTGCGTCGATCTCAGTCTCGATCACGATATAAGGATGGCCCGAGCCGTAGGTCGCCCACAAAGCCGTCGGCATGCCCGCGATGCCGAGATCGACCTTGAAGCCGGCCGCTTCCAGCGTGTCCTTCAAGAGCTTGGTGCTCTCGAATTCCTGCATGCCCATCTCGCCGAAGTAATAGATGGAATCGCCAATATCCCAGATGGTCTGCGCGTTCTTGGTGACGATCGCTTCGGCATCCTTCTTTTGCTCACTCGTCGCCGCCTGTGCGCCGATCGGCGTCAGCGCGAGAAGTGCCGCGAGTGCCGCGCCACCGAGCAGTATACGTTTCATTTTCTTCTCCCCTCCTGGTTATTCGGCGGCCGCAACATCGCGCCCCGAAATCGCACTATCCGGAAACTCTTCTTTCAGGCGCGGATAAACCTCGCGCGCGAACATTTGGATACCATGGACGGTCTCGTCGTGATCGAGATGCCCGGCCTGACCCATCAGCAGCAAATTGCCGAAGCCGCCGACATGATGATAGAAGGTTTTGATCTGCTCGAAGACCTTGTCGGGTGTGCCGCAGAACATCGTGCCGTTGGCGATGGCGCCGTCGACCGTGGTATTGGCGCCGAAATTGCCGAAGCCGCCGCCGGCCGCATCGCCCAGCATCATCTTTACATTCAGCGCGACCGGGCTGTAGCCCGCCGGGTTGCGGAACCAGGGCGAGACCTTGTTTGCGGTGATGTACCAGAGCAGCTTTTCGGCGCCGGCGCGCGCTTTCGCGTCGCTATCGCCGACATAGACCATTGCCGCGTAGGCAAGTCTGTCGACCGGCACGTCCTTGCCTTTGCCGGCGTCGCGCCAGCCTTTGCGATAGGAATCGTAGATCGCCGGTGTGCCTTTGAACCCGGTCAAGAATGTCGCCTGGATATAGCCGTGTGCGCCGACCTGGCTTGCGCCGCCGGCGCTCGTCGTCGAGACCCAGATTGGCGGATGCGGCGACTGATAGGGCCGCGGCCAGATATTGATGTTGCGGTGATGGAAGAAGCGGCCCTCGAAGCTGGTCGGCCCGTCATTGCTGGTCCAAGCCTGGACGATGAGATCGAGCGCTTCCCAATGCCGCTCGTTCATGCGCACGGGGTTGCTGTTCGCCGGCAGGATCTCAGTCGGCACGCCGCGCACGAAGCCGGCCTCGAGCCTGCCTTTCGAGAGCACGTCGATCAGCGCCATCTCTTCGGCGACGCGCACCGGCTGGCGGCGGTTGGCGATCGGGTTGCCGAGGATCAGCAGCCGCGCCTTGTGCGTCAGGCGCGCGAGGGCGGCGAGCACCAGCGGCGCCGCCGGATCGACGCAGGTCGCCGTCTGATGATGCTCGTTGAGCATGATGTTGACGCCTTCCTCCTCGGCGATCTGCCATTCGCGAAGGAAGCGGTCGTAGAGCTCGGCGCCCTTCTTGGGATCGTATACGCGGTTGGGAAGGGTGACGCGGATCGATTCGAATTGATCCTGCGGCGGCAGGAAGGGATAGGCGTTCTCGCTGAAATGCCAGGCGCGCATGGATCAGGCTCCCTGTCCAGGAATGGGCCCGAGGAAAGCGGCCATGGCCGCAGCGAAAGCCTTCGGCTGCTCGATATGCGGCAAATGGCCGGCTTCGGCGATGGTAGCGATGCGCGCGCCGGGCACGAGCTTCGCATAGCGCTCGAGATACTCGGCGGAGACCAGCCCATCGCTGGCGCCGCGCATGAACAGCACGGGCATGGTCAGGCGATGGAGCCGGTGCTTGAGCTTGGGATTGTGCATGTAGGGCTCCCAGACGAGGAGCGCGAGCGTCTCGTTGTTGCGCGCGATGATGCGCATCTCCTCTTCCGAGAGCTTCGTGAGATCGATCTTCGCTTTCGCCGGATCGTGGAAGCGCATGCGGTCGAGCGCTTCGACCGGATGCGCGAAAATGTCGGGGATGTCGAGCTGCTTCGCCCCGCCGGTCTTCACGCCGACCGGTCCGATCAGGGCGAGCTTGTCAAAGCGCTCGGGCGATTTGGTCGCCATCTCAGCGGCGATCCAGCCGCCGATCGAGGCGCCGACCAAGGTCACGCGTTGCAAATCGAGCCGATCCAGCAGCTCCAAATAGACATGCGCGATATCGTCGATGCTATCGAGCCAATCGGGGAGGGTCGAGTAGCCGAAGCCCGGATGCGCGGGCGCGACGACACGATGGCGCTCGGCGAGCAGCGCGACAAAAGCATGGTCGGCCACGAAGCCCGAGCCGCTATGCAGGAAGAGGAGGGGCGCGCCCGCGCCGCTCTCATGGAGCTCGAGTTCGATCTCCCCGAGTTTCAGCATCTGCCGCTTCACGCGCGCCTCCGGTTTTTCTTCTGCTCACACTATTTCATCGCGCCGCGTTCGAGGCAAGGCTGGGCCGCGCGAGACCCGAGATTTCGGTCACGAGTTTCTGGAGGACCGCATCGGCGAAATTGTCATAGCTGTCAATGCTGATGACGAAGGCGCCGGGCCCGCCGATGACCCTCTCGCGGTAATAGGCATCGAGCCCGGGCTCGATCCAGGTGATGGGCAGGCCGTTGATGGTGATGCCTTGCTTGACCGCCTCGTCGCGCGCGGTCTCGGACAGGCGCCCGGCATTGTTCGAGCCATCGCCGGAAATATCAATGACCCGCCGCGTCGCGCGAAACGGGCTCGCCGACAGTATCGCGGCGCCGGTATCGATCGCGCCGCTCAGCGAAGTGCCGCCGCCATAGAGCTGACGCCGGCTGGCGTCGATCGCATCGGCAAGCGCGCCCGCCGAGGCGGCGTTCGAGACGCGGGTCCAATTGATCACCTGGACATGGAGACTGGGCCCCGTCCATTGCACCATCGCCACGGCGATCGCGTGATCAGCGCCGGCCGTGATCGCCTCGACCACCTCGCGGCTGCGAAAGGCCTGCGCATAGCCATGTTTCTGCAGATCGAAACGCGTCTGGTTGACGCTGCCCGAGGCATCGACGGCGAGGACGAGGGCGAGATCGACCGGCGGCCCGGATGCTGCGGGCGCTTGGGCACGCGCGGTGGCGCCCGTGAAAATCAGTAGGGCGGCGAGGATGAAAGCCCTAAGCTTCATGCCGCGATATTAGACCCGTGCGGGGAGGACAGCGATGGGCGAGCAAATCGGGTTTGTCGGCCTCGGCAATATGGGCGGACCGATGGCCAATCGCTTGATCGATGGCGGCCATTACCTTGCGGTCTACGACGTCCGCGAGGAAGCGGTGGTGCCGCTCGTCGCGCGCGGCGCCGCGCGGATGAATTCGTCGCGTGCCGTCGCCGATGCTTCGGATATCGTCTTCTTCAGCCTGCCCGAGCCCAAGGATGTCGAGGGCGAGGCGCTCGGCCCGGCCGGCGTCGCCGCCGGCGAGCGCGCCAAGATCGTCATCGATCTCTCGACCACGGGCCCGCGCACCACAGCGCGCGTCGTTGCGGGCCTGATCGAGCGCGGCATTGCCACCATCGATTCGCCGGTCTCGGGCGGCGTCGCCGGCGCAAAGAAGGGCACGCTCGCGGTAATGGCGTCGGGTCCCTATGCGCTCATCGAGCGGGTGCGGCCGTTGCTTGCGATCTTCGGCAAGGTGTTTCATGTCGGCGAACGGCCGGGCATGGGCCAGGCGATGAAGCTCTGCAACAACATCCTCTCCGCTACGTCGATGGCGGTGACGGCGGAGGCGATGGTGATGGGCGTCAAAGCCGGGCTCGATCCGAAGCTGATGCTCGAGATCATCAATTCCGGCACCGGCCGCAACACCGCGACCGAAACGAAATTCCCGAACGAGGTGATTACGCGCCGCTTCACCCAGGGCTTCTATACGGGGCTCATGTACAAGGATGTGCGGCTTGCCCTGGAAGAAGCGGCGGCGCTCGAAGTGCCGATGTGGGTCGGCAGCGCCGTGCGCATGATGTGGCAGCTCGCCAATAGCGAGCTCGGCCCGCAATCCGATTTCACCGAGATCGTGCGTCTCCTCGAGGATTGGGCCGGCGTCGAGGTGAAGGCCGGGAATTAGCGGAGGCCGCGATGGAATACGAAGTCTATGCCATCCGCTATGCGCATCACGAGCGGCGCGCGGCGGAGAATTTCCTCGGTGGCGATCCGCATGACGCGCCGATGCCGCTCGATTATTTCGTCTGGGCGATCATCGGCGGCGGCAAGACTTACGTCGTCGATACCGGCTTTGGCGCCGAGCAGGCGCGGCTTCGGAAGCGCGAATTGCTGCGCTCGCCGGTCGAGGGACTGAAGGCCATCGGCATCGATCCGGCGAAGGTCGAGGATGTGATCATCACGCATCTGCATTACGACCACGCGGGCGGACTCGATCTCTTTCCGAACGCGGCGTTCCACGTCCAGGAGCGCGAGATGGCTTTCGCGACCGGCCGGCCGATGTGCCATCACGCTTTCAGCCATTCGCTGGCCGTCGAAGATGTCGTCGGCATGGTGCGGCGCGTCTTCGCCGGGCGCGTGCGTTTCCATGATGGCGATGAGGAGATCGCGCCCGGCTTGAGCCTCCATTTCATCGGCGGCCACACGATGGGGCTGCAAAGCGTGCGGGTGATGACGAAGCGCGGCGCGGTCGTGCTCGCCTCCGATGCGGCGCATCTCTATGCGCATCTCGAACAAGGCCGCGCCTATCCGGTTGTTTACAACGTCGCCGAAATGCTCGAAGGCCATGCGACGCTGCGGCGGCTCGCCTCCTCGCCCCGGCATATCGTGCCCGGGCACGATCCGCTGGTCGCGAGGCTTTATCCCGCCGCGCGCACCGGCCTCGAGGGCGTCGTGATGCGGCTCGATGTCGAGCCCGCGGCTTAAGCGGCGAGGCTCTTCGACGCCATCTCGTAGGTGTTCTTGCTGAGCGCGGGCAATGCCAGCACGCGCTCGAGCTCGCGCTTCATCAAATTCTGCCGCCCCCCATCGTGGCGCCGCCATTGACCGAGCGGCTGGATCAGCCGCGATGCCATCAGCGGATTGAGCGGATCGAGCGTGATCACCTGATCGGCAAGGAAGGCATAGCCGGCACCGCTCGCATCATGGAAGCGCAGTTGATTGGCCTGCGTGAAGGCACCGACCAGCGAGCGCATGCGGTTCGGGTTCTTGATCGTGAAAGCCGGATGATGCGTCAGTTCCTTGACGCGCGGGAGCGTGCCGGGCAGCGACGATATCGCCTGCAGGCTGAACCACTTATCGACGACGAGCTCGTCTCCCTTCCAGCGCTCGTAGAAGCTCGCGAGCGCCTCGGCGCGGGCCAGGTGGTCGAACTCGTTGAGCACGGACAGCGCGGCCAGCACGTCGGTCATGTTGCTGCCGGTATCGAATTGTGCCTTGGCGCGCGCGACATCCCCATTGCCGAACGCGAGATAGGCGAGCGCGACATTGCGCAGCGCGCGCTTGCCGATCGCCGCGCCATCGGGGCTGTAAGGCCCGCGCTCGGCAAGCCTGTCGTAAAGCGCGGCGAAGTCGCCGGCCAGCGCCGCGCCGATCTGCCGCCGCGCGAAATCGCGGGCCGCGTGGATAGCGTCGACATCGACCATATCCATCTGATCGGCGAGGAAGGATTCGGACGGCAGGCTGAGCTGCTCGGCGGCAAAAGGAGGATCGGTATCCGCCGTCGCGAGCGTCCGGCGCATCTGATCGATCAGCGCGCCATCGAGCGTGAGCCTATCGCCGCGGCGATGGGCGGCGACCATGCCGAGCAGCAGATGGGCCGCGACCTGCTGGCCGGCTTCCCAGCGCGCGAAGGCATCGGTGTCATTGAGCGCAAGGAATTGCTGGCGCTCGAGCGGAATGTTCTTCAGCTTCACCGGCGCCGAGAAGCGGCGCAGCAGCGAGGGCGTGGGCTTGCTCGGCACATCGAGGAAACGGAAAGCGTGCTTGGCCTCGCTGAGCACCAGCACGCGGGTGCCCGGGATCGCTTTGCTTTCGCCCTCGAGCCGCGTTGCCTGCTCCTTGCCGTCCGCGCCGATCAACCCCATCGCGATCGGCACGACGACCGGGTGCTTCGTTGTCTGGCCCGGCGTCGGCGGCGTCGCCTGCGACAGGGTGAGGTCATAGGTCTTTGCCGCCGCGTCATAGCGATCCTCGACCGTGATCTCGGGCGTGCCCGCCTGCTTGTACCAGGCGAGGAAATGCGAGAAATCGGCGTCATTGGCGTCGGCCATCGCGGCGACGAAATCGTCGATCGTCACGGCCTGTCCGTCATGGCGCTCGAAGTAGAGGTCCATGCCATTGCGGAAGCCGTCCTTGCCGAGCTGCGTCTCGATCATGCGCACGACTTCCGCGCCCTTGTTATAGACGGTCGCGGTGTAGAAGTTGTCGATTTCGATGTATTGCGCCGGCTGGACCGGATGCGCGAGCGGCCCGGCATCCTCGGGGAATTGCGCCGCGCGCAGGCGCCGCACATCGCCGATGCGCTTCACCGCACGGCTGCCCATGTCGGCGGAGAATTCCTGATCGCGGTAGACGGTGAGGCCCTCTTTCAGCGAGAGCTGGAACCAGTCGCGGCAGGTGACGCGATCGCCGGTCCAATTGTGGAAATACTCATGGCCGATGACCGATTCGATGCCCTGGAAATCGACATCGGTCGCGGTTTCGGGCTTCGCCAGTACGTATTTCGTGTTGAAGATGTTGAGGCCCTTGTTCTCCATCGCGCCCATGTTGAAGTCGCTGATGGCGACGATGTTGAAGACGTCGAGATCGTAAGCGAGACCGAATTTTTCCTCGTCCCAGCGCATCGCATGCTTCAGCGATTCCATCGCATGCGCGCATTTGTCCTCATCGCCGCGCCGCACCCAGATCGCGAGGGGAACGGTCTTGCCGGTGCTGGTCCGGTAGCTGTCGCGGAATGGCACGAGATCGCCGGCGACGAGCGCGAAGAGATAGGATGGCTTGGGGAAGGGATCGACCCATTTCGCCCAATGCCGGCCGTTGCTGCTCTCGCCCTGATCGGCGGGATTGCCGTTCGAGAGCAGGACCGGATAGCGCGCCTTGTCGGCGAGGATGGTCGTGGTGAAGCGCGCCATCACGTCCGGCCGGTCGAGGAAATAAGTGATGCGGCGGAAGCCTTCGGGTTCGCATTGGGTGCAGAAATTGCCGCCGGATTTGTAGAGACCCGATAATACGGTGTTGTTCTGCGGCTCGATGCGCGTCTCGATGTCGAGGGTGAACTCTTCGGGCACGGAGGCGATCGTCAGCGCTTCATCGTCGACGACAAAGCGGTTCGGGCCGAGCGCTTCGCCGTCAAGGGCGATCGAGACGAGCTCAAGCTCGCGTCCGTCAAGCTTCAGCGGCGCGCTTGGCGCCGTGGCGGCCGGATTGCGCCGCACCGACAGCCGCGCCTTGACGCTGGTCTTCTCCTCGCCGAGTTCGAAGACGAGGTCGACCGCGTCGATGAGGAAGGAAGGCGGCTGATAATCGGCAAGGCGGATCGGCTGATGGGGAGCCAAATCGCGCGAGACATCGGGCATGGGGTTTTCACCGGTAAAATGGGCAAGAGCGGACTTTAATCCGCGCCAGCCGCGAGTTGAAGGCATGCGGGTCAGGACGCATACTCATCCATAAAATCGAGGGCGCCATGAAGTTCAATTTCTTCCATCTCATGCCGTGGCCGGATTATCCGCGCGAGCCGCAGGAATGGCCCGTCAGCAACAAGGATTTCGATGCCGAGCGCGGCCGCCAGCTTTATGCCAGCTATATCGACACCATGGCCTATGCCGAGGAATGCGGTTTCGATTCCATCGGCTGCAACGAGCATCATTTCAGCCCTTACGGGCTGATGTCGAATCCGAACCTCATCGCGTCCTCGCTCGTCTATCGCACCAAGCGGGTCAACCTCGCGATCCTCGGGAATCTCGTGCCGCTGCTCAATCCGATCCGCGTCGCCGAGGAATATGCGATGCTCGATGTGATGTCGGGCGGCCGCGTGCTCGCCGGCATGATGCGCGGCATCCCGCATGAATACATCGCCTACAACGTGCCGCCGTCGGATTCGCGCGGCAGGCTGCGCGAGGCGGTAGCGCTCATCATCAAGGCGTGGACCGAGCCCGAGCCCTTCGGCTGGGAGGGCGAGTTCTATCAATTCCCCTCGGTCTCGATCTGGCCGCGCCCCTATCAGAAGCCCTATCCGAGGCTCCTGATGTCGGGCACAAATGAAGAATCGGTCGAGTTCGTGGCTGAGCATCGCGCCAAGCTCGGCATCGTGCTGATCGCCGATCTCAACGTCGCGCGCGGCAATATCGATCACTATTACAAGACCGCGCGCGCTTATGGCTGGGAGCCTGTGCCGGAAGACATCCTCATCGGGCACCACACCTGCATCGCCGATAGCGATGAAGAGGCGCGCGAGCACATGCGCAAGGGCCTCGAATATTTCCACCACATCCTGATGCGCCCGCAGCGCAGCGCGCAGCAGCTCGTCATCCAGAAGACGCGCTATTACCAGCGCGAAGGCTCGAGCGACCGGTTCGAGGCGCGGCTCGCGACCTTGCGTGCGCGCAGCCTCGAAGAGCAGATCGAATCCGGCTCGATCTATTGCGGCAGCCCGGAAACGGTGGTCGAGCAGATCAAGCGCGTCCACAAGGCGCTCGGCCACGGTGTCGAGCAATTCACGATGAAGGTCGGCAACATGCCGGACAACGTCGTGCGCCATGGCATGGAATTGTTCCGCGAGCGGGTGCAGCCCGCGCTCAAGGATCTTTGAAGGAGCGCGATATGGCATTCGAACGCAAGGAAACCCGCACCGGCTCCGGCCCGATCAGCTATTTCGTCGGCGGCAGCGGCGAGCCGTTGCTTTATCTTCATCCCGCCGCCGGAGTCGGCATCAGCAAGCCGATCGAGACGCTGGCGCAAACCCGCACCGTTTATCTGCCGGTGACGCCCGGCTTCGACGGCACCGCGCCGCATGCGGCGATCAAATCGATGGAGGCGCTGGCCGACGTCGCCGGGTCTTTCATTAATGTCGCCATCGGCAAGCGCTGCGACGTGATCGGCGCCTCCTTCGGCGGCTGGGAAGCGCTGTGGCTCGCGGTGAAACACGCGGACAAGATCGATCACCTCGTGCTCGAGGCGCCGGCCGGCGTGCCGGCAGGCGGCAAGGGCGGGCTGCCGAGCGATCCGGCGGAACTCCGCCGCAAGCTCTTCGCCTATCCCGATCGCGCGCCGCCGATGACCAAGCCGATGGAGCAGGTGCAGGGCAATCGCCGCATGCTCGATCATTACGGCGCCGCCTCGCTCGCCGATGGAACGCTGTCGGGCCGCGTGGCCGAGATCAAGGCGCCGACTCTCATTCTCATGGGCACGAAGGACGAGATTATCCCGCCCGAGACCGGCCGCTATCTCAAAAGCGCGATCACCGGCTCGCATCTTTCTTATGTTTACGATGCCGCGCATGTGATCGAATCGGATCAGCCGGAGCGCCTCACGCGCATCGTCTTGTCGTTCCTCGAGCGCGGCGAGGCCTATATCGTCAATTGGGGCTCATCCACCGTATCCGCCGTTCCCGGCGGCGTGCGCCGCTAGGGTGGAGGAGAGATCATGGATTCGCCGGTCACCGGTCATGTCGTTCAAGACACCGAGGACATGCGCGCGCAGATCGAGGCGCAGGCGGCCGTCAAAGGACAACCGACTTTCTTCCATCTGCGCGCGCAATTGCCGCGCCAGGGCCGCACCGATACGCCGATGGCGGCGACCGATCGCATGTGGGTGGTCTTGAAGACCTATGCCTCGGATGGCGAGAACGAGCTGCATGCGCATCCGAATGAGGATCACGTTTTCCTGGTGCTGCAGGGCGAGGCGGAATTCTTCGGGCCGAAAGGCGAGCTGAAGCGCGTCAAGAAGTATGACGGCATTCTCCTCCCGCGCGGCACCTTCTACTGGTTCAAGGCGATCGGCGAGGAGCCGCTGGTCATGGCGCGCATCGGCACCGTGGTCGATGCGGCGAAGGACGCGTTGGCGCGCATCGCCAGCGACGGCGAGCCGATGGAGGGCAATTCCGCCGCCAATAAGACGGTGCCGGTGATCCTCGGCGATCGCTGGTTCGATTAGAACAGCACGGCCGAGCGCAAGCCCAGCACGAGCGCGTTCGGCACAGCCCGCGTCGGCCGCGTGCGTGGCCCGACGTTGCCGCCGGGATGGCGGATGAATTGGAGATCGGGCTGCAGCGTCCACCACGGCGCGGCCTGAAGGCGATACATCACCTCGATCATGCTTTCATTGTCGCGGACCGGTTGCGCAATGCCGGTGAGCTGCCGTTGATCGCGATCAAGAGCCCGTGCCGTGCTGCCGATCTGCGCGATCGCGAGCGCGATGCCGAAGAGATCATCGCTCCGGCCTGCGATCGCGCCTCTGAAATTGAAGCCGGTATCGGCATAGAAAGTAACGAGATTGCGGTCGGCGAGCGGCGCAATCCCGAGCCGAAAGAATACGCCGAGAGCGCGATCGGCGTCGCTGTCGCGCCAGAGCTGGTAATCGGCGACGGCGTACAGGCCGAGGTTATTCCAATGCTTGCGCGCGATACCTGTGCTGGTCGGGGCGGCGAGGGACTGGCCGCTGCGATCGAAACGCTCGTCGGCGAATGCGCCGCTGTGATACCAGAGGCCGAGCTTATAGGCCGCCGGCTCCCCGGGCGCGTCCCTCGCCTGATTGACCGCATAGCGCGCCTCGGCGATCACGAAAGCACCGTCGTTGACGCGAAAGGCGGTGCCGCCGGCGTCGCGCTGCTGCGGGTTGTTGAGACCGCTGCCCGCCGGGTCGCCGTTCATGAAGGCCGCCGCAAGCGTCACCTCTCGGCTGGCGACATAGGCGAGACGCAATCCCGGTGTCGCCAGCGGATAGGCCTGGCCGCCGCTCGGCAGATCGTTCGCCATGATCGCCGGCCAGCCGAAAGTGCCGTTGATGAAATTGCCGGCATAGAGGCTGGTGAAGAACTCGTCATCGGCGGCGATCTGGCCGCCACGAACCGATAGAGCGCCGGCGAAAAGGAGTTGCTCGATCCAGAGGTCAAACAGCCGCGTCGAGCGTGCCGCCTCGATATTGCTCGCGGTCATCAGATTGCCGCCGAGATAATTGGCCGAAAGGCCGCGGCCATGCGTCTGATAGGCATTGACGTGAAACGTGGCGTCGGGCCAGGAGAAGAGCTTGTCGAGGTCGAGGGTCGCGAACAGCTCGAGCCGACCATCGTAGATCGCGCCGGTCTTGGTGCCGCCGCTCACATTGCCCAGCACCTCATCGATCGTATCGCCGCCGAGGACGATGCCCCTGTCTTCGAGCGCGCTGCGCGTGCCGCCCCAATTGCCGGTCAGCGCATCGCGGCTCGCCAGATCGCCGTCATGCGGCGATGCTTCTTGCGCGCCGGCAGCCGTGCAGAGCGCGACGGCGATTGCGGCCATCGCCAACGCAACGGTCAGCATCCGCCGCCGCTTACAAGGAATGTCGGTCCCCGAAATTCAAAACCCCCGCCAGTCCGATGCGGAACATGGCGCGGAATTGTTACGCTTCCGCTGGCTGACCGTCCACGCTATTTCGGCGTTAACGGCCTTGTTGGGTCCGCCGCCTTGTGCGCCATCAGCTGCTGCGTGCTGCGCACGACATCGGCGGCCAGATCGGGATTCTGCGCCTCTTTGGTCGCGGGCACTTCGCTATGCGAGACGGTTTGATACTGGTCGCCGAGAAAGAGAGTCGCATCGATACTGAGGATCTGATGTTTGCCCATCATGCGATCGATAGCCGAGCGCGCGAAGCCGAAGCTGCGGACCGTCCCTTCTGCCGACGTCATGCTCTTGATCGACCATTCGATGCGATTCGGTGATTTCGTGCCAGCGGCGGGCGCCGGCTCGAAATGCCAGGGACCTTGCACACCGCCATTCATCGTATCGGCGAGAAAGCGGTTGAGATCCGCCTCCCGGATGCCGGGGACCGAGCCATGCGCCACGACGACGACGGGCAGCGGTTGCGCGGCCTCGCCGATAGCCCCCGCGGGCAGGCTGATCGCTGCCGCCAACGCCAGGACCCAGCGGGCGGCGAGGCGATGTGGGCATGAAAGCTGGCTCAAGCGCCTATCCTCCCAGGCAAGGTATATGATAGAGCCCGGACGGCCGAAAGAGGCCATCTCGAGTCGATCGGCGCCAAACGGCAGCAGCGTCATGAAGCAACTTGCGATTTGGGGAACCGCGGCGTGGTGTGTCGTTGCGCTCGCGGCGACGGGTTTCGCCCAAGATGCGGCGCCCGGCCCGAGCGCCAGCGGCAATCCAGCGCCGAGCGCGCCGGAGGATTGGAGCTTCCACGCGCAGACGACCTTCATCGAGCAGGGAAATCTGCGCTTCCATTCGCCCTATCGCGGGCGCAACAGCCTCGATCCGGCGCCGCGCGGGCGCGAATCCTGGACCGGCACGTTGTTCCTTGGCGCGCGGCTGCCCTGGGACAGCGGCGGCGCGCTCTATTTCGATCCCGAATTCAACCAGGGTTTCGGCCTCAGCAGGACCGAAGGCGTCGCCGGCTTCGTCAATGGCGAGGCGCAGAAAGGCGGCTTCGACAATCCCAAGCTCAACGTCGCGCGACTCTTCCTGCGGCAGAATTTCGGGCTCGGCGGCGACAAGCAGCAGATCGCCGCCGACAAGAACCAGCTCACCGATAGTGAGGATGCGAACCGCGTCACCGTGACGATCGGCAAATATTCGCCGACCGATCTCTTCGACACCAACGACTACGCCAACGATCCGCGCGAGGATTTCCTCAACGGCGCGATCTGGGCGGCGGGCGCGTGGGACTACCCGGCGGATTCCAAGGGCTACACCGACGGCGCGACGGTCGAATGGGTACACCCCCAATGGACCTTGCGCGGCGGCTGGTTCCTCGAGCCGAAGATCGCCAATTCGCGCGATCTCGAGCCGCGCTTCTGGCGGAGCTTCGGCTCGGTGCTCGAGCTCGAGAATCATTTCAGTATCGGCGCCCGCCCGGGCGTGCTCCGGACCCTCGTCTTCGCCAATCGCGCGCGGATGGGCAGCAACAGCCAGGCGATCGCCAATGGCGGCGACATCGTGGTGACGCGCCGCGCGCGCTGGAAGCCGGGCTTGGTGTTAAATCTCCAGCAGGAGATCGCCGACGAGCTCGGCTTCTTCGGCCGCTTCAGTGTCAGCAACGGCCATACCGAAAGCTGGGCGTTCGAGGATATCGACCGCAGCGAATCCCTCGGTCTCGGCCTTAAGGGCGGGCGCTGGAGCCGCCCCGACGATACGCTCGCTGTGGGTGTGGCTCAGAACGAGCTGACGCAGCAGCATCGCGGCTTCTTTGCCGTCGGCGGCACCGGCATTCTCGTCGGCGACGGTGCGCTCTCCTATCGCCCCGAGCGCATCCTCGAGACCTATTACCGCGTGCAGCTCTTCAAGCCGCTCTCGGTCTCGCTCGATTATCAATACGTGATCGATCCCGCCTACAATGCGGCGCGCGGTCCGGTCTCGATCTTCGCCGGGCGCATCCACCTCGAATATTGAAGCGGCTTAGGTGGCGCGATAGCCGAAGCGGCGCACCTTGTCGAGATTGCGGCCTTCGATGCGCAAGAGCCGCGTCGGGCCGTCGCGCCGCGGCGAATGGAGATCGCCCTCGTTGTAGAGATGCGCTTTGCCGGGCGTCAGAGTGTAGCTCTTGGCGAATGTCACCTTGCCCATCTTGCCTTCGCCGGCCGGCTCCAACAGCGTCCAATCGCTCATCACCGTCTCGCCCGCGACCTGGCCGTAGATCGCCCATGAGGGCCCATGATCATGCGGCTGGCTCTCGCGTGCATCGGTGTAGTTATGCGCGCAGATGCAGAAGCCGAGCTCGGGATCCTCATAGAGGATGTCGCGCTGGCCGGTGCTCGGCCGGTAATGCGCGGCGACGAAAGCTTGATCCTTGCATGCCTCCTCGACGAGGGCGCACACCTGTTTGCGCCCCTCGACGCCGGGAGCAGCCTTCAACGCGCGACGGCATTCCGATGCGAATTGCTCGAGTGTCAGGCTCATAAGGTCCTCCTTAGCCCCGTCTGTAGGGATAGCAGCGCTCGCGTTCGAGGGTCAGGCCGAAATGGGCGCCCAGCGCTTTGATGGCATCGCCCTCGGTCGGATAGGGATCCGCATTGCCGGGCCCGACAATGATGCAGCTCGCCCCGGCATCGGTCTTGCCGCCCGGCGGCAGCATCGCCGTGACAAGCGCCTTGCCGTCCTGGTCGCGCAACGTCAGGAACAGCGGCATGGCCCGCTGGATATGCGCGTTGAGACCGATATCCTGCTCGATGAAGCTCTTCGAAACGGGCTGATAGCTCTGCACCGCCTTCTCGCGCTCGATCCGGAAATATTTCTCGACATTGTGGCGCATGAGCTGCGATTCCTGCGCAGCCTCGCCTTCGGTCTCGAGCCGGAACCAGGATTTACCATTAGGCGCATCCACAACGTAACGCATGTCGCGTGATCCCTCCGTCTCTCGCACGCGGGCCTTCTCGTCGGCAGGATGGGACGACTCTACCCCGATCCGCGGAACCCGCAATGCCTTGGATTCGGCGATTTGACGCCGCCGCCGCTCCTATTCTATAGCGCCGCGCGATCATGGCGCATGAAATCACTTTAACATCGCGGCGGAGCGGCTTCGCCGCGCCGCGCGCAGAGCTGCGCATCGTGCATAGCTCCGACCTCCACGTTGGCGAAGGCTTCACCGAGCCGTTGCACAAGGGCGACGGGACGGCGGGCTTGCGCGTCGTGCTCGCCGCGGCGCGTGCCACGAAAGCCGATGCTCTGATCCTCGCCGGCGATACGTTCGAGCACAACCGGTTGTCGGCGGCGTTGCTCGATCGCGCGGCGGTGCTGCTGGCGGATGCCGGCATTCCCGTGGTGATCCTCCCGGGCAATCACGATCCGGCGATCGCGAATTCGGTCTTTCATCGCGCCATCGCCGCACCGCAGAATGTCCATGTCATCGGCGTAACCGACGAGGCGGTGGTTTCGTTTCCCGATCTCGCGCTCGAGATCTGGGGCAATGCGCATCGCGACTATGGCGACAGCGCGCCGCTCGCCATGCCGCAGCCGCGGCGCAGCTTTTGGCAGGTCGCCGTCGCGCATGGCCATTACGCGCCGGTGGCGGATCGCTCGACCGCGCTTCGCCCTGGCTGGCTCATCGGCGCCGACGAGATTGCGGCGACGGGGGCCGATTACGTCGCGCTCGGCCATTGGAACCGGCATGCCCGCGTCGGCGGCGAGGCGGTCGCGGCTTATTATTCCGGCTCGCCCGATTACGCGCAGAGCGTCAATCTCGTGACGCTCTCGCCGCAAGGCACGGTCACGGTCGATCGCGCGCCGGTGGAGTGGGATTAGGCACACCGCCCCAAGTTCGTCATTGCGAGCGAAGCGAAGCAATCCAGGGCGTCACGCGAGATCCTGGATTGCTTCGCTGCGCTCGCAATGACCGTGTTGATAAAGCGCGTCAGAGTTTCTCCAGCGCCGGCATCACCTCTTTGGCGAAGAGGTCGAGCGAGCGTTTCGCATCGGCATAGGTCAGCGTGCCGAAGAACATATAGGCGAGCAGGTAATTGGTGCCGAGCTCGGCTGCCTCGCGCTCGAGCCCGGCGCGCACCGTCGCCGGCGTGCCGGCGAGGATCATGCCGTTGCCGAGGCATTCATCGAAAGTCGAGCCGCGGCGCACATTGAGCCGCGTGACGAGATCGGAGCCGCCGGCGGCGCGCGCCCGGTCGCGCAGCCATTCGAGGCTCTTCAAATGATATTCGAAAGCCGGCCTGGCGATGCGCTGCGCCTCGGCATCGCTCTCGGCGACGACGATATGCCGGAGGATGCCGACCGCCGCGCCGCCTTTGAATTCGTTCTTCGGCATGGCGGCGCTGCCGCGTTTCGCCAGCGCCTCTTTGAAAGCGGCGATATTGGGCTTCGCCTGCGCGGTCGGACCGTTGGCGGTGAAATGGAGGCCATGCTCGCCCGCCCAGGTCGAGCCGATCTCGTTCGATGAGCCGTACCACAGCGGCGGATAGGGTTGCTGATAGGGCCGCATCGGCATCGGCGTCTCGCCATAAGAGAAATATTTCCCCTGGTGCGAAAAGTGGTCGTTGCTCAGCGCGGCGGTCAGACAGTCATAGGCGTCGAAGAAGATGTCGCGCGAGACGTCGTGATCGACATTGTTGAATTTGAGCTCGAAAGGCGAGACGCCGCG
>DATNGE010000122.1:0-4507 GCA_035606035.1 Allostellaceae bacterium | reverse complement strand
GAGAACGACCGGACCGTTATCGGGTGACGTCATGAGGTTTCCTCCAAAGTGCCTTGCCGCAATTCTATGGGCGGGCAGCGCCAAAGGCCAGGGGGAAAGGGCTCGCCCTGTCAGCGACCCGCCTTCTCCGACCGGTTAATGCCGGAAGTGTCGCATCCCCGTGAAAACCATGGCGATTCCGGCCTTGTCGGCGGCCGCGATCACTTCGTTATCGCGGACGGAGCCGCCTGGCTGGATCACGGCCGTGGCGCCGGCCGCAATGGCGGCTTCGAGGCCATCGGCAAAGGGGAAGAAGGCATCCGACGCGACGACGGAGCCGGTCGCCGGGCTCGCCTTGAGGCCGGCGGCCTTGCCGCTTTCCTCGGCCTTATGCGCAGCGATGCGCGAGCTGTCGACGCGGCTCATCTGGCCGGCGCCGATGCCGACGGTGGCACCGTGCTTGGCATAGACGATTGCGTTCGACTTCACGTGCTTGGCGATGCGAAAGGCAAAGAGCAAATCGGCGCGCTCCGCCGCTGTCGGCGCACGCTTGGTGACCACTTTTAGATCATTATCACTGATGCGGCCGTCGTCGCGCGTCTGCAAGAGATAGCCGCCGGCGAGCGAGCGCAAGGTCATGCCTGGCGCGCGCGGATCGGGCAGTGCCCCGGCTGACAGCAGGCGCAAATTCTGCTTTTTCGCGAGCAGCGCTTTCGCCTCGTCGGTCACTTCGGGCGCGATGATTACTTCTAGAAAAAGCTTGCCGATGGCTTCGACGGTTGCCGCATCGAGCGGCCGGTTGACGGCGATGATGCCGCCGAAAGCGCTGACCGGATCGCAAGCGAGCGCTTTCTGATACGCATCGCGCAAATCGCTGCCGGTCGCGACGCCGCACGGATTGGCGTGCTTGATGATTGCGACAGCCGGCGGCTCGAACTCGGCGACGCATTCATAGGCGGCGTCGGTGTCGTTCAGATTGTTGAACGACAGCTCCTTGCCTTGGAGCTGCGTCGCGGTCGCGATGCCCGGCCGCTTGGCTGTGCTGAGATAGAACGCCGCCGCCTGATGCGGGTTCTCGCCATAGCGCAGCTTTTCTTTCAGCATGCCGGCAACGGCCATGACAGCAGGGAATTTCTCGCCGTCGAGCTCGTTGAACCAGGATGAGACATCGGCGTCGTAAGCCGCGGTGCGCGCGAAGGCGAGGCCGGCAAGCTTGCGCCGCAGCGCGAGGCTCGTCGCGCCGTCCTGCGCCGCCATCTCGGCGAGCACGGCCGCGTAATCGCTGGGATCGGTGACGATCGCGACGCCGTCGTGGTTCTTGGCCGCGGCGCGGATCAGCGCCGGGCCCCCGATATCGATGTTCTCGAGGCACTCGTCGAAATTACCGCCCCGCGCGCGCGTTTGCGCGAAGGGGTAGAGGTTGACGACGACGAGATCGATCGGCGCGATATTCTGAGTCTTGATCGCATCGAGATGCGCCGGCACGTCGCGACGTGCCAGGATGCCGCCATGGATCGCGGGATGCAGCGTCTTCACGCGCCCATCGAGCATTTCGGGAAAGCCCGTCACCGAAGCAACATCGGCGACATCGAGCCCGGCCTGGCTCAGCGTCTTCGCCGTGCCGCCCGTCGAGATCAGCGCTACGCCGCGCGCCGCGAGCGCTCGTGCGAAATCGATAAGGCCGTTTTTATCGGAGACGGAGATCAGTGCCCGTTTGATCGGGCGAAGCTCATCGCTCATGGGCAAACCTTAAGTCGCGCCGACGCCGCCTATCAAGGGCGATCAAGCGCCGGTCACGATCGCCAGCAGCTTATCCACATCTTCCGGCACGCGGTTACCGCGCCAAGCGACGATCTGATCCGGCCGGACGAGGGCGAGATCGCCTTCGTAAAGGTCGCGGATTTCCGTTTCGGGCCGATCGACCATCGTGAGCGGTATGCCGCGCGCCGCAGCGGCTTTGGCAAAGCTCGCGCCATCCGGCGCGCGCGGTCCCAAGCGCAGCAGGCTGAATTCGAAGCCGAGCGTGTCGTAGAGCGAGCGGCCGTCGCTTAGCCAGGCATGCGGGGCGCGGCCGCCGGGCACGGCGCTCGGGATATATTCATTCGCGCGATCGGGCGGCGGTAGCTGGCCGTCGCCAGCGATGATCGGCGAGCCGTCATAACGCGCGCCGAAGGTGATGCCGGGAATGTTGAATTCCTCGCGCGCATGGCGGTTGAGGTAGATTCCGGCCTCGCGCCGCGCGCCATCGCCTGCCGCGCCTTCGCTTTCGATCTCCGGGGCCGGCGTAAAGTTGCCGATTGAATTGGCGTAATACCGGGAATAGCCGGTGTTGCGCTCGGCAACCGGCTTGCGCTCGCGCTCGTAGCTGTCGAGCAATCGCGCGCCGCCCCAGCCATTCACCACCGCCGCGAGCTTCCAGCCGAGATTGACCGCATCCTCGATCGCCGTGTTGTAGCCAAGCCCGCCGGTCGGGGTGAAAAGATGCACGGCATCGCCGGCGAGAAAAACGCGGCCGCGCTGGAATTTCTCGGCGACCAGCGCAAGGCCGGCGGTCCAGGGCAGGCGGCCAATCATGGTCAGCGGACAATGCGCGCCGAGCGATTGGTCGAGCGCCCGGCAGGCCCATTCGTCCGTGATCGCTGCCTCGTCCATCTCCGCCGGGAGCTGGAACATGAAAACGAATTCCTCGCGCCCATCGATCGCGACGAGAAGACCGCGCTGCGTGCGGTTGACCGCCCAATACTGCCAGGCACGCGGGAAAGGGATGAGCTTGTAGAGCTCCGGCGCGCGGAACCAAATCGACAGCATGCGCCCGCCCATGTAATCGCGCGCGACGCCGGCCTCGCCGCGGAACACATAGCCAAGCTGCTTGCGGATGGCGCTGCGCGCGCCATCGCCGCCGACGAGATAATCGCCGGTGAAGCGCCGCACCGTGTTGTCGGCGACCGAAGTGGTTTCGACGATGACGCCGTCGCGCTCATCGAAGAAACGCTCGACACGCCAGCCGAAGCGCAGCGTCACCGAGGACAGCTTCTCTGCTTCGGCGCGCAGCACGCGCTCGACATAGAGCTGTGAGCCGCGATGCGGCAGCTCCGCCGCACTCCACGATCCGGAAAGCGTCTTGATGAGATCGCGCGCCTCGCGCGCCGCTGGCAGCGAGAAGCGCGCCACTTCGTGCCGGGTAATCCGCGTGAAATAGGCGACGTCGGTCGGATAATCCGGCGGCATGCCGACGGCGCGCACCGCATCGGCGAAGCCCAGGCGCCGATAATGTTCCATGCTGCGCGCTTGCGTGGCGTTGGCGGCGGGGAAGCTCGTGGTCGATGGCCGGTCGCAGAGCAGCAGCGTCGAAATATTTCGCCGGCCCAACTCATTCGCCAGCATCAGTCCGGCCGGGCCGCCGCCGGCAATGATCACCGACGCATCACTTTCCATGGCCATCAGCCGCCGGTGAGCTGCGCGAGCAACGCCGCCGGATCATCGGGCAAGCGATTGTCGCGCCAGGCGACGATCTGATCAGGCCGGATGAGGGCGAGATCGGCTTCGTAGAGTTCGCGGATTTCCGCTTCGGGCCGGTCGACGATCGTCAGCGGTATGCCGTGCGCCGCGGCGGCTTTGGCAAAGCCCGCGCCATCCGGCGCGCGCGGGCCGAGGCGCAAGAGGCTGAATTCGAAGCCGAGCGTGTCGTAGAGCGAGCGGCCGCCGCCGAGCCAGGCATGCGGGGCGCGGCCGCCGGGCACCGCGCTCGGCACGTAATCGTTCATCTTGTCGGGCGGCGGCAATTTGCCGTCGCCGGCGATGATTAGCGAGCCGTCGTAGCGCGCGCCGAAAGTGATGCCGGGGATGTTGAATTCCTCGCGCACATGGCGATTGAGAAGCACGCCCGCGGCTTCGCGTGCGGCCGTGCCCGCGGGCGTCTCGTCCTCGATCTCAGGCGCCGGCACGAAACCGCCGACCGTATCGGCGAAATATTTGGCGAAGCCGGTGTTGCGCACGGCGACGTGGCGGCGCTCGATTTCGTAGGTGTCGAGCAGGCGCGGCCCGCCCCAGCCTTGCACCATCGCCGTCAGCTTCCAGGCGAGGTTCACGACATCTTCGACCGCGGTGTTGTAGCCAAGCCCGCCGGTCGGCGTGAACAGATGCACCGCATCGCCCGCCATGAAGACGCGGCCGCGCTGATACGCCTGTGCGACCAGCGAATAGCCCGCATGCCAGGATTTCCGATTGATGATCTCGACCGGAATTTCGGCGCCGACCATGGTGCGGAAGCGCGCGATGCTTTCGGCTTCCGAGATATCGCTTTCCTCCTTATCGCGCGGCAATTGCATGCCGAAGGTGAATTCGCCCTTGCCGTCGATCGTCACCAGCGTGCCGCGCTGCGCATGGTTCATCGACCAGTATTGCCAGGCACGTTTGTGCTTCAGGACGCCGTAGACGGCGGGCGCACGGACATAGGTCGTGAGCTGGCGCCCGCTCATGAACGGCCGGTCGGCTTGCGCCAGCCCGTCATAATGCAGATCGAGCTGTC
>DATNGE010000121.1:0-11294 GCA_035606035.1 Allostellaceae bacterium | reverse complement strand
GCGTCCTTCGACGAGATCGAGGCGGTCTATAAGGAGCTCGAGGACGAGGGCCGCGCCGACATCGCGCAGACTTCGGTGAAGCCCGATCAGATCACGATCAAGCGCGCCGCCGATATGCGCTATGTCGGCCAGGAACACGCGGTCACCGTCGATCTGCCCATGGAGGTGTTCGAGAAGCGCGACCGCAAGGCGATCAAGGACCATTTCGATGCGCAGCATGAGCAGCGCTACGGCACCAATGCACCGGCCGAACGCGCGGAGATCGTCTCGCTGCGTACCGCGGTGACGGGCGTGATGCGCAAGCCGCCGCAAGAGAAGATCAAGGCGGGCGGCCCCGAGCCGGCGAAAGCGGCCTTCACCGGCAAGCGTCAAGTCTATTTCGAAGGCGCGGGCTTCATCGACACGCCGACCTATGCGCGCGACGCGCTCGTTGCCGGCAACAAGATCGCCGGCCCGGCGCTCGTCGAAGAACACGCTTCCACCACCGTGCTGGCGCCCGGCGACCAGCTCACCGTCAATGCCTACGGTCATCTCGAAATCGCGGTCGCGGGGAGAAAGTAATCATGGCTGAGACCAAAACCACCAACCGCAAGGCCGATCCGGTCGTCACCGAAATCGTCCGCAACGGCGTCATCGCCGTGACCGAAGAGATGAAGACCAATCTCATGCGGACGGCCTACAACACCATCATCTACGAGGCGCTCGATTTCACGACCGGACTCTTCACCGAGAAGGGCGAGACCGTCTCGATCGGCATCGGCTTGCCGATGTTCATCCGCGGCATGTCGGAGACGGTGAAGGCGAAGATCAAGCATTTCGGCTACGACAACATCAAGCCGAACGACATCCTCATCACCAATGACAGCTACACGACCGGCTCGCATCTGAATCATGTCACCTTGACCATGCCGATCTTTCACGGCGGCAAGCTCTCGGCTTTCGCCTGCTGCATGGCGCATTGGATCGATGTCTGCGGCGTGCTCGGCGGCGTCACCACCGACATCTTCTCCGAAGGACTGCAGATCCCTTATCTGAAGCTCTACAAGGAGGGCGTCGCCAATCAGGATCTGATGGATTTCATCCGCATGAATGTGCGGGTCCCGACGCGCGCCATGGGCGATCTCCGCGCCCAGGTGACGGCGGTGAAGACCGGCGAGCGCCGCTTTTCGCAGCTCATGGACCGCTATGGCCGCGAGCCGGTCTTGGATGCCATCGCCGCGATCATGGATCATTGCGAGCACGCTGCGCGCCAGCGCACGCTGTCGATCCCGGACGGCGTCTACGAAGCCGAATCCTATATGGACGATGACGGCATCTCCATCGGCAAGAAAATCCCGATCCGCGTCAAGGTGACGGTGAAGGGCGAAGCGCTCACGGTCGATCTGACCGAGGTCTCGAACCAGGTGCAGGGCTTCTACAATTCCGGCATCACGACGGGATATGCCTGCGCGCAGGTGGCGTATAAGTGCCTCACCTCGCCGACGGATTATCCGATCAATGACGGCTCGTTCCGCAGCCTCAACGTGATCGTCCCGCCCGGCCGCGTGATCAGCGCGGTGCGTCCGGCGCCGATGCGCTGGTGGATGACCTTCCCGATGACCATCGTCGATACCGTCTTCAAGGCGCTGTCGAAGGCGATCCCCAATCGCGTCATCGCTGGGCATCACGCCGATCTCATCGCCGCTGGCTTCCACGGCGTCGACCCGCGGACGAAGGAATTCTATTTCGGCAACTTCGGTCCGCTGGGCGGCGGCTGGGGCGCGAAGATGACCGAGGACGGCGTCTCGGCGACCGTCTGCATCAATGACGGCGACACGCATAACAGCGCGAGCGAGATGGCCGAGGTGAAGACGCCGTGCGTCGTCGAATCGCTGCGTCTCATTCCCGATAGCGGCGGGCCGGGCCGCTATCGCGGCGGGCTCGGCGTCGAGCGCGTCGTGCGCGCCCGGGCACCGTGCGTGTTCTCCTCGCAGATCGAGCGCGCGCATTGCAAGCCCTGGGGCCTTGAAGGCGGCGGCGAGGCGACGGGCAATTCGATCGGCCTGCGCATCGATGGCAAATGGAACGAGGATTTCCCCAACGCCAAGATGGTGATGGCCAATCTCAAGGTCGGCGATGCCTATGTGCTGCGCTCGGGCGGCGGCGGCGGCTACGGTCCGGCCTGGGAGCGCCCGGCCGAGCGCGTCGCCGAGGATGTGCGCCAGGGCTATATCAGCTTCGATTCCGCGGCGAATAATTACGGTGTCATCGTCGACCCGAAGAGCTTCGCGGTCGATCAAGCCGCGACCGAGAAACGCCGCGCGGCACTGAAGAAGGCCGCTCCGGCCGCGGCGGAATAGGCGAGCCGCGGTACCGCGTACCATTCGACCGTCATTCCCGCGTAAGCGGGAATCCAGAGATACCGCTGGATGCCCGCTTGCGCGGGCATGACGATTTATGTTGAAGCGGCTCTCAGTCGTCCTTGAGTTTGATGCTCAGCGACATGCCGCTGCCGCCGCAGCAAGGGCAGGACATCGAGACGAGGATCTGCTGCTTCTGCTCTTCGGTGAGATCGGAATTGGCCAGCATCTCCGCGATCTGCTGACGCATCGCGTCATGGATCGACTGCTCGCTCGAGAAGACCTGGATCGGGCTGCTCTCGGCAGGCTTCGTCTCGGGTTGTTTATGGTCCGAATCGCTCATGGCCGTGCTCGCGCTGGTTCCTTTTAATATGGCGAGGCGGGCGGAAGGTCGCAACCCCATCAAAACCTATGTCATGGCGAGCGAAGCGAAGCAATCCAGGGTAACGTCCCGAATTCCTGGATTGCTTCGGCCTTCGGCCTCGCAATGACGGTGAAAGTTAAAGCTTCAGCGCCTTCAGGCGCGGGAACAGCTTGAACGCGTTGTTGCGCTCGATCGCCATGCGCGTGCCCGGGTCGAGCTTCAGCCGGTCGAATTTATGCACCGCCTCGGTCGCGGCGAGGAACGGATAGTCGCTGCCGAAGAACATGTGGTCCTTCGGCACGAGGTTCATCAGCGCGGCCATGGCCGAGCTGTTCCAGGCGGAAGCGTTGTCGTAATAGAATTTGCGCAGCTCGGCGCGCATGCCGGCGGGGAAATTCTGCCCGACCGGGCGGTGATCCTGTTCTTCGAGGCGGCCGATCAGCATCGGCGTCGCGCCGCCATTATGCGCGAAGATCCAACGGATATTCGGGTATTTCGTCGTCGTGCCGCTCATCACGAGATTGGCGATGGTGCGCGTCGTCTCGAAGGGGAATTCGACGAGCTGCATCTGCGCGTTCGGGATCGTGTTCCGCACGCAAGGCGTGAAGGTTGGATGGACATAGACCACCGCTTCGCGGCGGTTGAGTTCCTCCATAACCGGCCAGAAGCTTTGATCGCCGAGCCACTTGCCCTCGAAATTGGCGAGCAGGCCAAGCCCGTCGGCGCCGGCCTCATCGAGCGCGTATTCGATCTGCGCGAGGCTGCCGTCGGTGTCAGGCAGCGGCAGCGGTGCGAACAGGCCGAAGCGATTGGGATATTTGCCGATCGCGTCGACCGCGGCATCGGTCCATTGCCGCGCGAGCCGCCGGCCGAGCTCGACATCGCCATACCAGACGCCCGGCGTCGAGGTGGACGCGAAGGCGAAAGCGATACCGGCCTTGTCCATCTCGGCGATCGACTTCTCCGGCGTCCAGCTGAAGAGGTCGGTATTGCCATGCGTCGCGCTGCTGCGCTCGTGTTCCGCGCGCATATAGTCTTGCGGCAGGAAGTGGTGATGCAGATCGATCCGGCCGCGCGCTTTGCGCACCGCCGGCGCTTTCACGGCGGAAGCTTTTCTCTTGGCGACTTTCTTCTTCGCTTTCGCGTTTTTCTTCTTGCGAGCGGCCATCAATCTTCTCCGGTTAGACGGTTTTCGTGATACGCGGCAGCAGTCTAACGGCGTTATCGTGCTCGACCGCCTGCTTCAGTTTCGGCGCGGGATGCATGTCCTCGAATTGCTTCACCGCCTTTTTCACCATCACGTCGGTCGGCGGCTCGCCGGCGAGCGGATAGTCGCTGCCGAGCAGGATTTGCGACGGCGGCACGAGCTTCAACAAGGCGGGCAGCGTTACCTCGGGGTTGAGGCTCGCGGTGTCGTAATAGAGCTTGCCGAGCTCCGCGTGCATACCGGCGGGAGCTCTTTGCTTGACCACCGGAATGTTTCCCACGCTCACGAGGCGGTTGTAAATGCCGACCAGCGCGCCGCCGCCATGCGAGAAGATCCAGCGGATATCCGGAAAGCGCGTCGTCGTGCCCGAGGCGATGAGGCTCACGATCGTGCGGGTGGTGTCGTACGGGAACTCGAGCGCGAAGGCTCCGACGCCCGGCACCATGTTGCTGCTGCAGCACGGCGAGAAGGTGGGATGGACATAGACCAGCGATTTGCGCCGGTTGAGCTCCTGCATCACTGGCGCGAAGCTCGGATCGCCGAGCCATTTGCCTTCGTAGTTGGAAAGGAAATTGATGCCGTCCGCATGAAGCGTGCCGTAGGCGTAATCGATTTCCTTGAGGGTGCCGTCGGTATCAGGCAGCGGCACCGGCGCGAAAAAGCCGAAGCGTTTCGGATAGGTCTGGACGGTCTTCGCCGCTTCCTCGTTCCATTCGCGCGCAAGGTCGCGGCTGAGCTGCGGATTGCCGACGATCCAGACTCCCGGCGTCGAAATGGAGGCAACGGCGAAATCGACTTGCGCTTTATCGAGGGCATCGACGGCTCTCTCGGCCGTCCAGGACAGCATTTCGGAATTTCCGTGATCGAGATGGGCACGCTCGGCTTCCGCCTTCATGTAGTGCTGCGGCAGGAAATGATGGTGCATGTCGACGCGCTTCACCTTGCCGGCGGCGAAACTGGGCGCGATGAAATTCGGCGCGAGGATAGTGGCCCCGGCCGCCGCGGCGACTGCTGTGATGAAATCGCGGCGCGAGCGCGTGCCGAAAGCGAATGGATCAGTCATGCAATCCTCCCCGAAAACGCGCCGCGGGCGCGGCGCTTTAAATGGCTGGCATGCTGTTCAATTGGCGCTTCAGCATCCGCCAGATGTCGTTGCGGTATTGGATGAATTTGGCGCTGGTCTTGATCGCCTCGTCGTCGGTCCAGCGCGGCCGCGGCAGGTCGATGGCAAGATCGGCGACGACCCGGCCCGGCGACGTGCCGAACATGATCACCCGATCCGACAGGAACACGGCTTCGTCCACGCTATGGGTGACGAATACCACGGTCTTGCGGTCGCTGTCCCAGAGCTTCATCAACTCCAGCTGCATCATCTCGCGGATTTGCGGATCGAGCGCGCCGAAGGGCTCGTCCATCAAGAGATAGGCCGGGCCGACGCCGAGCGCGCGCGCGAGGCCAACGCGCTGCTTCATGCCGCCCGAGAGCTGATGCGGATAGAAATTGCCGAACTTGTCCAAGCTCACCTGCGCCAAAACGCGGCCGACGACGCGGTCGCGTTCGGCTTTGGCAACGCCCTGGACCTCGAGCGGGAATTCGACATTGCCGCGCGCGGTGCGCCAGGGCAGGAGGTTGAATTCCTGGAACACCATGGCGCGATCGGGCGCCGGGCCGGTGACGCGCTCGCCGCCGATCCGGATTTCGCCCTGGGTCGGGGTGATGAGGCCGTTGATGATGCGCAGCAGCGTGGTCTTGCCGCAGCCCGAGGGGCCGAGGAATGAAACGAAGGTGCCGTTCTCGATCTTCAGCGAGACGTCTTTCAGCGCGAGGAACTGGCCGATGCCGTCGGCCGCCGGATAGCCGTGGGTGATGCCGCGAACTTCGATCATGCGAATTCAATCACCCTTCCTGCACGTGCTGCCAGGGGGCGAGGCGCTTCTCGAGCCAGCGCAAGAAGGAATTGAGCGCGATGCCGGCGCCCGCAAGGATCACGACGCCGACAAAGACCTGGGCGGTGTCGTAGAGCCCGCCAGCCTGGAAAATGAGATAGCCGAGCCCCTTTGTCGCGGCATAGATCTCGGCGACGACGACCATAACCAGCGTGCGGCCGACGCCGAGGCGCATGCCGGCGATGATATAGGGCAGGGAGGAAGGCAGGATCACCTTCAGCATCACCTGCCGCTCATTCGCCATGAAGGAGCGCGCGGTCTCGATCAGCCGGCGATCGACTTGCGCGACGCCGGCCTCGGTGTTGATCACCATGATGAGGAACGAGCCGAGGAAAACGAGCGCGACTTTCGAGGCGATGCTGATGCCGAGCCAGATAATGAGCAGCGGCAAGAAGGCGACCTGCGGCGAGGCGTTGAGCGCGGTGGTGAAGGGCTCGAGCGTCGAGCGAATGGTGACCGAGCGGCCCATCGCGAGGCCCATCGGCACGCCGATCAGCACCGAAAGGCCGAAGCCGAGCGCCGCGATGTTGGCGCTGGCCAAGACATGGGGCCAGACGCTGCCGTCGGCGATCATCGAGGCGAGCTTCTCGAGGATCAACGACGGACTCGAGGCGAAGAGCGGATCGAGCCAGCCGGCGAGCGAGGAGCCTTCCCAAGCGCCGAGGAAAGCGATGATCGCCCCCCAGCGCAGGCAATTGACCAGACCGCGCCGGTCCCACCAGCGCGCCAAGGCGCTGCGCGGCGGCTTGGGCGCGGTGTCGATCGGGGCCCTGTCGATCGGGGTGGGGGCGGCGCGGTCGCTCATCTCACGGGTCCGGCTTTCATCCTTGTTGCGCCAGCGTGGCGTTCGCCTTTTCGGCGAAGCTGAAATCGAAGACGGCGCTGGGCGGCGGCACCTTGTCTTTCGGCATGTCGAGCATCGCGCCGCGCAGCGTGACCTCGTTCTTTTGCACATCGTCCGAGATGGTACCGTCGCGCGCCATCAAGGTCCTGAGGATGTCGTATTCGCCGGCGACCTCCTCGGGCTTCGCTTTCATGTAATCGGCAAAGCGCTTGATCGATTCCTCGCGATTGTTGCGCGCGAAGATCATCCCCTTGCGCGTCGCGGTGACGAAGCGCTCGACGAGATCGGGCTTGTTCTTGATGAGATCTTCCGAGGTCGCGAGGCCGTTGAAGGTCGAGCGCACCTCTTGGCGAAGATCGACCAACAGCTTGCCCTTATCGAGCCCGTGCTGCCCTTTGAGGATCTCGACATCGCCGGGATGGAGCAGCGCGGCCGGCAAGGTGCCGCTTTTCACCATCGCCATACGCGTGCCGACGGAAGAGCCCATCGGCGTAAACGCGACGAAATCCGACGGCAGATTGTGCTTCATGAGATAGTAGCGGATGCCGATCTCGCCGGTGTCACCGCGGCTGACGATGCCGATCTGCTTCCCTTTGAGATCGTCGAATTTGTTGATCTCCGGATTCGTCGACCACACCTGCCAGTCCGGGCGATCCTCGCCGACCAGCAGCACCTTGAGCTTCGCGCCCTTCATGATCGCGCTGATCGCCGAAGAACCCGAGGTGCTGAATTGCAGATCGCCCGAGACGAGCGCCGCGGTGGCGGGACCCCCGCCGGTCTCGGTGATCTCGACATCGAAGCCGGCGTCCTTGTAATAGCCCTTCTGCACAGCGGTGAAGAAATAGATGAACGAGCCGTTGAGGTTGGGATAGCTGACCTTGACCTGGTCCAATGCCGCGGCGGGGCCGGCAAACGCGACGACGACAAGCGCGGCAAGCGTCAGACGAACCGAATGCTTCATACCTTACCCTCGATAAAAGCCGTCAGTTTTGCTTCGAATGCCGCCGGCTGCTCCCACTGCGCCCAATGCCCGGCCTCGGCGATGGTGTCGCAATAAACGCCGGGGCGGAGCTTGCGCAACACCGCGAAATTCTGTTCGATCGCGTTGGCCGCGGTTGCATCCTGCTCACCCCAGATCGCGCCGAGCCGCGCGCTCGCTTTCGGCAGCGTCGAAACCAGCGTGTCGGTGAAGGCAATGGGCCGGCTGTCGAGCCGCCCGCGCCGCGTATTCTCGTTCTGAAGATGGACAGCGAGGTCATCGACGCGCCGCGCATCGCCGAACATCAGCTTGACGAGGTTGCCGCGCTGTACCTCGGCGATCTCGTCCGGTGCCATGCCGGGCTCGACGCGCGTCAGATCGAGCGGCTTGCGCGGCAGGCCCAGGCCGGCGGCGCCGAGCAGCAGGAGCGAGGAGACCCGCGTGCCCATTCGCGCGGCGACATGCCCGCCGATCACCGCGCCGAAAGAGAAGCCGCACATTGCCACGTTGTTGTCTGGCGCGACGCGGTCGATACCTTCGGCGACGATCGCCGCCAAGCTTTCAGCGCTGTAAGGTTTGGCCACATCGGCGGATTCGCCGAGCCCGGGCAGGTCGCAGGCCAACACGCGATACCGCGCGGCGAGGCTCTCGACATTCCGCAGCCAATGCGTCCACGAGCCATAGCCGCCATGGAGCAGGACCAGGGCCGGGCCTGCACCTGATCTTGGGCCCCAGCGCCGCCAGATCATGCTGCCGCTGCCGCAAGGCGTTTCGATGCGTTCGGCGCGGGCATCGATCGCCGCGACAATTGCCGCGGGCGAGAGCGCATGCGCGCCAATGACGTCGTCCGGCGGCATGGAGCTTCGTTTCCCTCCCTGGTTGCGGCACATTGCCTGGGCCTCGCTAAATAAGCCGCCGGCCTCCGGCACTGTCAACCGCGGTGGCCTGTGCGTCAGATGCGCGTCGACAGCCAGATCGCGAGGCGAGAGCCCGCTTTGACCGCGGCCGAGAGCAGCGGCGGCCCGTCATGGCCGCCCGAATCGCGCGCCGTATCGCGATGCTCGATCTCCTGGCGGCGGAATTCTTCCAGCGCTTCTCCGAGCGCCGGTTCGTCCTCGCCGAGCGTGTCGATCTGGCGCTGGTAATGCTCGTCGATCACCTCTTCGACCGCGACGGTGCAGGCCATCGCCGCGCGCTCGCCGAGCAAAGCCGTTGCCGCGCCGAGCGCGAAGCCGGCGAGATGCCAGACCGGGGACAGCGCCGTCGGCCGCACGCGGCGGTCGAGCACCAGTTTCTCGAACGCATCGAGATGGCGCTGCTCCTGCTTGGCCATGTGGCGGATCTTCTTCGCCGCGCCACTGCGGTGGCGGCCGAGCACGGCGAGCTGGCCGTCATAGATGCGCTTGGCGCCGTATTCGCCGGCATGATCGACGCGGATGATGCGCGCGACTTCGCGCTTGGCGCTGATGTCGCCGGGCAGCCGCTTCACGACACGTCTCCGCGCCGCGCCATCACGAAGCCGAAGATCAGCAGTAGCACCGAGGCGATGAGATTGAGGCCGGCGAGCGAGATGCCGAAGATCGACCATTGCACGACATCGCATTGCACCGGCTGCCGCTCTTGCAGCATTTTGAGCAATTGATCGGGCGAGGAAGCCTGGCCGAGGCCGCCGGTGCAGGCGGTCGGGCCGGCGATCCAATGCTGCTCGACCGCGACATGATAGGCCGCGAGGCAGGTGCTGGCGGCGAAGAGCAGCACGATCAGCCAGATCGCAAAAAGGCGCGGCGCGCGATGGCCGCGCGCGGCGAAGCCGAAGGCGGCAACGATGATCGCGATGTAATAAGGCCAGCGTTCCAACAGGCAGAGCTCGCACGGCGAGAGCCCGCCGAGATATTGCGAGCCGAGCGCGGTGCCGACGATCGCGGCGCTGGCGATCAGGAATGTCAGGAAGGGAAAACGCGGTGCGCGCGCGGCCATGCCTATTCTCCCGCCCGCAAGCGATGTTTCCAATGGCGGACGACATACCACACGACGAGGAGGAAGATCGCGACAACGATCACGACATCGAAGCGATGGAAAAGATCGCGCAGCGCCGGATCGCTGTCCCAGCGCGCGCCGAGCTGCTCGCCGATATAGGCGAGAGCGAAGCACCACGGCCAGGAGCCGATGAAGGTATAGAGCTGGAACTTCAGCTGGGGCATGCGCGCGATGCCGGCGGGGAGGGCGATGAAGGTTCGCACTACGGGCAAGAGGCGGCTGATGAACACGGTGATGCTGCCGAAACGCGCAAAGAAACGATCGACGAGATCGAGATCGCGGCGGCTGACGAGGATGTAGCTGCCCCATTTCTCGACCAGCGGCCGGCCGCCGTAATAGCCGACGGCATAGGCGATGCTCGAGCCGATGTTGCAGCCGATCGCGCCGGCCGTCGCGACGAGGAAGATATCGAACCGGCCGGTCGAGACGAGATAGCCGGAGAACGGCATGATGATCTCGGACGGCAGCGGGATGCAGGCGGACTCGATCGCCATCAGCAGGGCGATGCCGAGATAGCCGATCGATGAAATGATCGCGATGATCCAGGCTGCGAGAGCGCCGATGAGATTTTCGAGCACGAGGCGCGGCTTCCTTCCGCCGTGATGAAAGGCTCTAGCCCGCTTTGCCGGTCTCGGGCAAGGGCTTGCGGGCGAAGAGCGCGAGCGTGCGCAAGGTCATCACCAGCTCGTCCTTTTGATTGAAGACCTTGCAATCGTGCTTCACGAGACCGCGATCGGGGCGTCGGCGCGACGGCACGATGTCGATCACCTCGGCCTCGGCACGCAGCACATCGCCGGCGCGCACCGGCCGGAGCCAGCGGATACCGTCGACGCCGGGCGAGGCGAGCGCGCTCGATTCCTTCAGCATGCCGTCGACCTGCAGCCGCATGAACATGGCGCAGCTATGCCAGCCGCTGGCGATGAGGCCGCCGAAGGAGGTGCGCGCGGCGAAATCGCGGTCGGTATGCATGCGCTGCGGATCGTATTGCCGCGCGAAAGCGAGGATCTCGGCTTCGGTGACGGGATAGCGGCCGAGATCGATCTTCTCGCCGAGGCGGAAATCGTCGAAATAGCGGAAGCTCACCGCGCTGCTTTAGGGGCCGGCGCTCGACGCCGCAAGGCTTCGCAGCTATAGAAAACACCCGGTGCCGGTGTGGCGGAATGGTAGACGCGACGGACTCAAAATCCGTTTCCCGCAAGGGAGTGGGGGTTCAAGTCCCTTCACCGGCACCAGTCGAGAAATCGCGCGAGCGCCGTCAAGGCGCCGCCTGGAATTGGGAGCAATGCCGATGCGCCGATTTTTCTCCGGCCTGATGCCGCTGCTGCTTGTTGCGATCGCCCACCCGGCGAGCGCGCAAGACGCGGTTGCGCAATTCTACAAGGGCAAGCAGGTCAAGCTCTACATCGCCTCGACGCCGGGCGGCGGCTACGACAGCTACGGCCGGCTCCTTGGACAATACATCGGCAAATACATCCCGGGCAATCCGACGATCGTGCCACAGAACATGCCGGGCGCCGGCGGCAATCGGCTCGCCGCCTATCTCTATACCGTCGCGCCGAAGGACGGCACCGAATTCGG
>DATNGE010000120.1:0-9391 GCA_035606035.1 Allostellaceae bacterium | reverse complement strand
ATGTTCAACAACCCGAAGGATATTCCCTTCGCCGCCGGTTACGTGTGGGGCCTCTATTACCTGCTGCGCCTAGCGCCGAGCCTGCCGCGGCCGCGACCCGCGCTCGTCATCAAGCTCGGAATCGTCATCGGCCTGGCGCTCGGCGTGCGCATCGGCGCGCTCTTGCTGCTCTGCTATCTCGGCCTCGTGCTGCTGATCGTGCCGGCGCTCGCCGCTTGGCGCGCGCGGCAGCCGAGTGCGGCCGTCGAGAACTGGCTCATCGAGGCGAGCACCGTGCTGGCGCCGGTTCTCGTCATCTCCTACGCCATCATGCTGGCTTTCTGGCCTTGGGCGCAGGTCGACCCGCTGTGGCGTCCGATTGCCGACATCATCCAATTCGATCACCACGATTTCCCCTACAAGACGCTCTTTGCTGGCACCTATTATCCGGCGCCGCTGCTGCCGCGCATCTATCTGCCGACCTTCTTCCTCGTACAATTGCCGGAGATCTTCGTCGCCCTGCTCGGCATCGGCTTGGTTTGGGGCGTGTTGCGCTGGCTCAGGGATCGCGTCGCGCTCGAGACCGTGTGGCCGATCGGCCTCATCGTCTTTGCCGCGCTCTTCCCGATCGCTTTCGCGATGACGACGCATGCGATCCTGTTCGACGGGCTTAGGCATTTCCTCTTTGTCGAGCCGCCGCTCGCGTGCTGCGCCGGTCTCGCTTGCGAGGCGATCTTCAAACGCGCGGCGCATTGGCCGCGCGCCGTCGCGGTGAGCGCCGCCGCGTCGCTGGCTCTCTATGTCGGCTATCACGTGTCATTGATGGTGGCTCTGCATCCCGACGAATATGTCTATTACAACGCCTTCATCGGCGGCGTGCCGGGCGCGGTCGGCGATTTCAAGCTCGATTACTGGGCGAATTCCTATCACGAAGCGACCGATGACCTCGTCGCCTGGCTGAAGCAGCGCGACGGCAGCCGTTTCGCGCATACGATCTACCACGTTGCCGATTGTGGGCCGGGCGGCTCGGTGAAGCCTTATCTGCCGCCCAATCTGCATTACGAGGAAAATCGCAGCCGGGCCGATTTCTTCATCGCCTTCACGCAGGACAATTGCGACCAGCTGATGAAGGGCCGCGAGGTTGCGGAAGTCGACCGGCTCGGCGCGCGGCTCTCGGTGGTCTTGGCGGTGAGCCGTCCTTCTCTGGCGACGAACGGCGGAAGCGCCAAGCCGAATTAACGTCGGCGGCTCGTGCCGATCCTGCGGCTTTACGCCCTCCGGCCCCTCGGCTAAACCCTTCCACCGCACGGGCTTTGTCTGGCCTCGCTTGACTTGGCCCGGTCGGGGGAAACAACCATTTAAGCGTCATGCTGACCAACGATATCCGCGCCGCTTTCCTCGATTATTTCGCGAAGAACGGCCACGAGGTGGTGCCATCCTCGCCGCTCGTGCCGCGCAACGATCCGACCCTGCTGTTCACCAATGCGGGCATGGTGCAGTTCAAGAACGTCTTCACCGGCGCCGAGAAGCGCGGCTATAGCCGTGCCACCACGGCCCAGAAATGCGTCCGCGCCGGCGGCAAGCACAACGACCTCGAGAATGTCGGTTACACCGCGCGGCACCACACCTTTTTCGAGATGCTGGGCAATTTCTCCTTCGGCGACTACTTCAAGGATCGCGCGATCGAACTCGCCTGGAATCTGGTGACCAAGGAATACGGCGTCGCCAAGGATAGGCTCACCGTCACCGTCTATGCCGAGGATGAAGACGCCGCCGCGCTCTGGAAGAAGATCGCCGGCCTGCCGGATTCGAGGATCATCCGCATCGCCACCTCGGACAATTTCTGGGCCATGGGCGAGACTGGGCCATGCGGCCCGTGCTCCGAGATTTTCTACGATCATGGCGACAACATCCCTGGGGGCCCGCCCGGCAGCCCCGACGCCGATGGCGACCGCTTCGTTGAGATCTGGAATCTCGTGTTCATGCAGTACGAGCAGGTGACGCCGAGCGAGCGGCGCAACCTGCCGCGGCCCTCGATCGATACCGGCATGGGCATCGAGCGCATCGCCGCCTTAATGCAGGGCAAGCACGATAATTACGACACCGACACGCTCCGCGCCCTGGTGCTGGCCTCCGCCGAAGCCTCGCGGGTCGCGCCCGACGGGCCGCAGGCGGTATCGCATCGCGTGATCGCCGATCACCTGCGCGCCTCGTCCTTCCTCATCGCGGATGGCGTCTTGCCCTCGAAGGAAGGCCGCGGCTATGTGCTGCGCCGGATCATGCGCCGCGCGATGCGTCACGCCCATATCCTCGGCTGCACCGAGCCGCTGATGTGGCGGCTGGTACCGGCGCTCATCCGCCAGATGGGCACGGCTTATCCCGAGCTGGGCCGCGCCGAGGCGCTGATCACCGAGACGCTGAAGCTTGAAGAGACGAACTTCAAGCAGACGCTCGAGCGCGGCCTGAAGCTGCTCGATGAGGAAGATGCAAAGCTGAAGCCCGGCGAAGCTTTCTCCGGCGATCTCGCCTTCAAGCTTTACGACACCTACGGCTTCCCGCTCGATCTGACGCAGGACGTGCTGCGCGCGCGCAAGCGCCAGGTCGCGGTTGCGGCGTTCGATGCCGCGATGGAGCGGCAGCGCGAGGAGGCCCGTAAGAGCTGGGTCGGGTCCGGCGAAGCTGCGACCGAGCGGCTCTGGCTCGAGTTGCGCGAAAAGCTCGGCGCCAGCGAATTCCTCGGCTACGACACTCATGTCGCCGAAGGCCAGATCGTCGCCATCGTCGTCGACGGCAAGGAAGCCGGCGACGCGAATTCGGGCGCGGACGCTGCGATCATCACCAATCAGACACCTTTCTATGGCGAATCCGGCGGTCAGCAGGGCGATACCGGCGCGATGTTCACGGCGACCGGCGGCGAATTAGCGGTGCGCGACACGCAAAAACACGCCGGCGATCTCGTCGTCCATCTCGGCAAGGTGACGCATGGCGCGCTGAAGCGCGGCGATGTCGTCGAGATGAGGATCGATGACGAGCGCCGTACACGCCTTCGCGCCAATCACTCGGTCACGCATCTGCTGCATCAGGCGCTGCGCCGCCGGCTGGGCGAGCATGTGACGCAGAAGGGCTCGCTCGTCGCGCCCGACCGGCTGCGCTTCGATTTCTCGCAGCCGCGTGCGCTGTCCGAAGAGGACCTGCACGCGATCGAAGGCGAGGTCAATCGGCGCATTCGCGAAAATGCCGAGGTGACGACGCGGCTGATGACGCCCGATCAGGCGATCGAGCAGGGCGCGATGGCGCTCTTCGGCGAGAAATACGGCGACGAGGTGCGCGTGGTGTCGATGGGCGAGGATTTGCACGACGAGCACGCACATCCGTTCTCGGTCGAGCTCTGCGGCGGCACCCATGTGCGGCGCACCGGGGATATCGGCTACTTCAAGATCGTCGGTGAGAGCGCGGTCGCCTCCGGCGTCCGCCGCATCGAGGCGGTGACGGGCCCCGCCGCCGAAGAATACGTCGATCGGGAAGAGGGGTTGTTGCAGGAAGCGGCGAATGCGCTGCGCACCTCGGCCATGGAATTGCCCGCGCGGCTCGCGGCGCTGTTGGAAGAGCGCAAGAAGCTCGAGCGCGAGCTCAGCGAAGCGCGGCGCGCCGCGGCGACGGGCGGCGGCGCAAAAGCGGACGCGGCCAAGGATGTTGCCGGCATCAAATTCGCGGGCCGCGCGCTCGATGGCGTGCCGGCGAAGGAGCTGAAGAGCCTCGCCGACGATCTGAAGAAAGAGGTCGGCTCGGGCATCGTCGCGCTCGCCGCCAGCGCCGAGGGCAAGGCATCGATCGTCGTCGGCGTGACCGATGATTTGGTGAAGCGATTCAGCGCGATCGATCTCGTGCGGGTCGGCTCGGAAGCGGTCGGCGGCAAGGGCGGCGGCGGCCGCCCCGATATGGCCCAAGCCGGCGGCCCCGATGGCGGCCGCATCAACGATGCGCTCGCCGCGATTGAGAAAGCCGTCGCGGCAAAAGCGGCGTCGTAAGGAGCTAAGGCTTCGGCAAAGGGCGTACGTAGCGCTTGTCGATGAAGACGGCCGGATCGATTTCCGCCTTCAACAAGCCTTGCGCCCGGTACCAGGCGATCTGGCGCACCACGTCCTCGGCATCGAGCCGCGCCTCCGCATCGACATATTGAATGCCCGACGCGACAAGGGCGGGCGGCTGGTTGAGGGAGTTCGCGAGCACGGCGATGACGGCTGGTGCCGTCGCGCTATCGGCGCGATGCTCGTCTTCGCCGGTAAAGGCTTCATGATAATCGCGCGTCGCCTTGCGATAGCCCCGTAAAAAAGCTTCGACCGTGGATGCGCGATGATCGGCGGTCTTGGCCGATGTGAACGCGGCGCCGTTTTGCCACGGCGTCTCGTCGCCGACATAGCCGAGCAGCTTGATCTCGCCGCGATCGAGCGCCTGCAGGGCGTAGCTCACGGGCACGATCGCCGCGTCGACGGTGCCGCCGGTGAGCGCCGCGATCTGCGCCGGGTTGGAGGGCAGGGGCACAATCCGCATCGATTGGGGATTGAAGCGATACTTTTCCATCAGCAGCACGAGGTCGTAATGCACCGGCGCGCCGAACTGCGTGATCGCGACCGAATGGCCGGGGAAATCGCGCACCGATTTCAGCCCTTTGTCGTAGGCGCTTTTGGCTGCGAGATAGGCGGAAAGCTGAAAGCCGGGCGCCTCGCGCGTGCTGGCGGCAATGATGCGCAGCGTCGCACCGAGATTGTACAGCCCGCCGGATAGACCAGTGACGCCGAAATCGAGATCGCCCGATGCGACGGCGACGGCAATCGGCGGCGCCGAATCGAAGAACACTAATTCCGGATCGAGCCCCTCCGCGCGCCAATATTGCCGGTCGATTGCGAGGAGCACGGGCGAGGGCGTCCTCACCATGCCGATGCGGACGTGCTCGGCAGCGGCGCTGCTGGCCGCAAGGCAAAGCGCGCCCAACACGATCAACGATGACGCAAACCACCTCGACCCCTGCGCGAGCGCCATGCGTTCCCCCGTTTCCCCTGAACTCTCCTCACGATACCCGAAGCTGGCATAAAGAAAATTCGTGATTTAGACTACCCTAATAAAAATCCGTTATAGGTCAAATATGCCCCCGCACGAGATTCCGCTCGATCGCCGGTTGCGCTTGCGAGACCTGAAGTTGCTTCAGGAAGTCGTGCGCCTCGGCAGCATGGCCAAGGCGGCGCGGGAGCTCGGCATCACCCAGCCGGCGGTTTCGAAAGCGCTGTCTGACCTGGAGAGACTGCTCGATGTTCGTCTCCTCGATCGCGGCGCCGGCGGCGTCGTTCCGACTTCTTATGGCGATGCCTTGCTGCGGCATGCGAACGTGATGTTCGACGAGCTGCGGCGCGTCCATCTCGATCTCGCTCATCTCGCCGATCCTTCCGTCGGCGCGTTACGGATCGCGTGCCCGGAATTCGTCGCCGCCGGCATTCTGCCCGTAGCCCTCGAGCGCTTCGGGAAACGCTTCCCCCGGGTCGTGGTCGATGTCGTTCAGGCGGAAAACATCGCGCCGGAGTTCCGGCTGTTGCGCGAACGCCAGGTCGATCTCATGGTCGGGCGCGTGTTGCCGCCGCAGCCAGCGGCGCAGGAGGATGTCGCGATTGAGCTTCTCTATGGGGAGCGGCTGCATGTCGTTGCTGCGACAAGGAGCCCCTGGGCGAAGAAGCGCAAACTGAGCTTGGCCGAACTAGTCGACGAGCGCTGGACACTGCCACCGGGGGACAGCGTGGCCGGGGGTCTCGCGGCCGAAGCTTTTGCCGCCGAGAACCTGCCGGAGCCGAAGGCGACGATCATTTCCTTTTCACTACATTTGCGCAAGGCCGCAGCGGCATCCGGTGAATTCCTGACAGTGCTGCATGATTCCATCTTGCGCCTGAGCCGCGAGCGATCCGGCCTGCGTATCCTGCCGGTGCCTCTCAAGATCAAGGCGCAGCCTGTGGCTGTGATCACACTCAAGGAAAGGACGCTGCTACCGGCGGCGCGGCCCTTCATTGATTGCCTGCGCGACGTCGCGGCGTCGCTAAAGCAAAACCCCCGGGCGCAAGGCCGGGGGTTCGTTGGCGAAAGCCGATAGCTTTCCGTTATGTCATCGCATGCTTCAGGCCGCTGCGTCAAAGAGCGGCGAGCGCAGCGTTCAGTGTCGCGCTCGGCCGCATTGCCGCCGCTGTCTTAGCCGGATCGGGCAGATAATAGCCGCCGGTATCCACCGGCTTGCCCTGCGCGGCGATCAGCTCGGCATTGATCTTGGCCTCGTTAGCCGTCAGTGCCTGCGCCAGCGGCTTGAAGCGCGCTGCGAGTGCCGAGCTCTTGTTCTGTCCGGCGAGCGCCTGTGCCCAATAGAGCGCGAGGTAGAAATGACTACCGCGGTTATCCAGTTCGCCGACCTTGCGCGCCGGCGAACGGTTGTACTGAAGGATCTTGCCGTTGGCCTCATCGAGCGTCTCGGCCAGAACCTGCACGTCCTTGTCCCCGCTTGTCTGGGCAAGATGTTCCAGCGAAGCGCCCAACGCGAGGAACTCGCCCAGCGAATCCCAGCGCAGATAGCCTTCGTGCTGGAACTGCTCGACGTGCTTGGGCGCCGAACCGCCGGCCCCGGTCTCGAACAACCCGCCGCCCGCCAGCAGCGGAACGATCGACAGCATCTTGGCCGACGTGCCCAGCTCCATGATCGGGAAAAGATCGGTCAGGTAGTCGCGCAGCACGTTGCCGGTGACGGAAATGGTGTCGAGCCCCTTGCGGATGCGATCGAGCGAGAACTTGATTGCCTCGACCGGTGCGAGGATGCGGATGTCGAGACCCGACGTGTCCTCGTTCTTCAGATATGTCTCCACCTTGGCGATCAATTGCGCGTGGTGCCCGCGTTTGGCGTTGAGCCAGAACACCGCCGGGGTGCCCGTCAGGCGTGCGCGGCGCACCCCGAGCTTCACCCAGTCCCGGATCGGCGCGTCCTTGGTTTGGCACATTCGGAAGATATCCCCGATCTCGACCGGTTCTGACAGCAATACCGTGCCGTCATCCGCGACGACGCGCACCGTTCCTCCCGTGGCGGCCTCGAATGTCTTGTCGTGCGAGCCATACTCCTCGGCTGCCTGCGCCATCAACCCAACGTTCGGCACCGAGCCCATCGTTTTCGGGTCGAAGGCGCCATGCGCTTTGCAGTCCTCGATGACAGCCTGGAATAGCCGCGAGTAGCAACGATCCGGGATCGCGGCGATCACGTCGTGCAGCTTGCCGTCAGCGCCCCACATGTGCCCGGATTCACGAATCATCGCCGGCATCGACGCATCGATGATCGTGTCGCTCGGCACATGCAGATTGGTGATTCCGCGCTCGGAATTGACCATGGCAAGGCCAGGCTGCTTCGCGTAGGTGGCCTGGATATCAGCCTTGATCGCCGCCTTTTCAGCCTCGGGCAACGTCTCGATCCGGGTCAGCATGTCGCCCAAGCCATTGTCGGGATCAACGCCCAGGCGCGTCAGCGTGGCGCCATGCTTCTCGAACACATCGGCGAAGTACACGGAGACCGCGTGACCGAAGATGATGGGATCCGAGATCTTCATCATGGTCGTCTTGACGTGGAGCGAGAAGAGGACGCCGTCCTTCTTCGCGGCATCGATCTGAGCGGCGAAGAAGGCGCGCAACGCTTTGCGGTTCATCACCGACGCGTCGATGATTTCGCCGGCCTGAAGCGGTGTCTTCGCCTTCAGCACCGTGACCGCGCCATCGCTGCCGACCAACTCGATACGGGCATTGGTCGGCGCCGCCATGGTCGTCGCGACCTCCGAACCGTAGAAATCGCCGCCCGACATGTACGCCACGCGCGATTTCGAATCTTTGGTCCAGGCGCCCATCCTATGCGGATTGTTGCGCGCGTACTGCTTCACGGCGCCGGCGGCGCGGCGGTCGGAATTACCCTCGCGCAGCACCGGATTGACCGCACTGCCGAGCACCTTGCCGTAGCGAGCGCGGATTTCCTTATCCGCCGGCGTCGCGTCGCTGTCCGGGTAATTCGGCACGGCGTAACCCTTGCTCTGCAACTCCTTGATCGCGGCCTTCAGCTGGGGGATCGAGGCGGAGATGTTGGGCAGCTTGATGATGTTGGCCTCGGGGCGCATCGCAAGTTGGCCGAGTTCGGCGAGCTCGTCGTTGATCCTTTGCGCCGGCGTCAGCTTTTCGGGGAAGTTGGCGATGATGCGCCCAGTGAGCGAAATGTCCTTCAGCTTTACCTTCACGCCGGCCGTGCCGACGAAAGCTTCAACAATTGGCAGCAAGGAAAACGTCGCAAGCCCTGGTGCTTCATCAACCTTCGTCCAAACGATTTCGAGATCTGACACTCTTGCACCTCCGCGCGCCGCTTTCGTCTCGGCTGAATGACCTATTGACGATTATTGGGAAAGCGGCGCGGACCATAGCACGGGCGGAAGGTCGCGCAAGGCGACGGCTCGCCACACCTTAGCCTTGGAAATCCCTACTAGAATTGGTGGGGCCAAAACAGGCAGGAAGGACGTCTTCGGCGCGCGCGACGATGTCGTAGAGCCGTGCCGCGTCGGGTCGGGCAAAGCCTGAAGCGATGACCTGCGCGACCATCGCCTGCAGCGGTTGCCAATAACCCAAGATATCGACGAGGACGATCGGCTTTTTGAAGAAGCCGAGCTGGCATAGTGTGATCGCCTCGAAAGCTTCGTCGAGCGTGCCGAGGCCACCAGGCAGCACCGCGACCGCGTCGGAGAGCGCGAACATCTCGCGCTTACGCTCCTGCATGTCGGGGACGACGACGAGATCACTGAGGCCCGGATGCGCGATTTCGCGGTTGTGGAGCGCGGCCGGAATGACGCCAATGACCTTGGCGCCGGCAGCGAGGGCGGCATTCGCAACGAGCCCCATCAGACCGATCTGCCCGCCGCCATAGACGAGATCGGCCCCGGCGCGGCCGATCGCGGTGCCGAGCGCGCTCGCGGCCTGGCGATAAGCGGGCTCGGGCGGCAGCGACGAGCCACAAAACACGCAAAGCCGCTTGCTGCTCACGGAGTGGAGCCCGTCGGAAAAGCTGACAAAGCGGCTGAGGTCATGGTGAAGATCGTTACCTAAGTACCAGTTTCTAAAAGATCAAACCGGCACGGCATGGACGTTGCAGAGAGCCGCCGGGTTGGAAAAGCGCGTGGGGACGACATGCACCGGGTGAAGATTATCGCCTGCGCCGGGACGGGTACGGTTTTGGCGGCGATGGCCTCGTTGCTCTCGGCCGTCCCCGGCATTTTGTCAAACCTCTCGTCCGACCTGCTGAGTCGATCCGCCGGGTTGGCGTTGCTTGGTATTGCCTTGATTGCCGCCGGCCTGGCCTTTTGGGCGGCGG
>DATNGE010000119.1:0-15477 GCA_035606035.1 Allostellaceae bacterium | reverse complement strand
TTACCCGGTCGCAATGCCGACGGTGCTCGGCAACGAGGCGGCGGGGGTGATCGAGGAGCTCGGCCCCGGCGTCAGCGATCTCAAAGTTGGCGACCGCGTCGCTTACGGCAATGCGCCGATCGGATCCTATACCGAGGCGCGGCTCATCCCGGCCGGCCGCCTGGTAAAGCTGCCCGACGGGGTCAGCGACAAGCAGGCGGCGGCGATCATGCTGAAAGGCCTCACCGCCTGGTACCTGCTGCGCCAGACCTATCGCGTGAAGCCGGGCGAGACGATCCTCTTCCATGCCGCCGCCGGCGGCGTCGGCTCGCTCGCCTGCCAATGGGCGACGTATCTCGGTGTCACCGTCATCGCCACCGCCAGCACCAGCAAACTCGCGCTCGCCAAATCGCATGGCGCGGCGCATGTCATCGATTACACGAAAGAGGATTTCCTCAAACGCGTCATCGAGATCACCGAGGGCAAGAAGCTTCCCGTGGTCTATGACAGTGTCGGCAAGGACACCTTCATGCAATCGCTCGATTGCCTCGCGCCCTTGGGGCTGCTGGTGTCCTTCGGCCAGAGTTCGGGCCTCGTGCCGCCGTTCAGCATCAACATCCTGACCGGCAAGGGCTCGCTCTATGTGACGCGCCCGACCCTGGCGCATTACGTGCCGACGACCGAGAAGCTGCGCGGCGCGGCGAAAGAGATGTTCGATCTCGTCGCCGCCGGCGTGTTGAAGGTCGATATCGGCCAGACTTTTCCGCTCAAAGAAGCGGCCGAGGCTCACCGCGCCCTCGAAGGCCGCAAGACGACCGGCTCGACAGTGCTGGTGGTTTAGCTGTCCCTCAATTCGTCATTGCGAGGAGCGTAGCGACGAAGCAATCCAGGGATCGCGCCTGTTGCCCTGGATTGCTTCGCTTCGCTCGCAATGACGATACGTTTGTAGAAGCGATGGTCTACGTATTCATCGCCTCGAAGAAGTCGGCGTTGCTCTTCGATTGCTTCAGCTTGTCGATGAGGAATTCGAGCCCGTCCATCGGGCCCATCGGCATCAGCACGCGGCGCAGCACCCACATCTTGGAGAGCGTGCCTTTCTCGACCAGCAGCTCTTCCTTACGCGTGCCCGATTTGGTGATGTCGAGCGCCGGGAAGGTGCGCTTGTCGGCGATCTTGCGGTCGAGCACGATTTCCGAATTACCCGTGCCCTTGAATTCTTCGAAGATCACCTCGTCCATGCGCGAGCCGGTATCGATCAGCGCCGTCGCGATGATGGTGAGCGAGCCGCCTTCTTCGATGTTGCGCGCCGCTCCGAAGAAGCGCTTCGGCCGCTGCAGCGCGTTGGCGTCGACGCCGCCGGTCAGCACCTTACCGGAGGACGGCACGACCGTGTTGTAGGCGCGCGCCAGGCGCGTGATTGAATCGAGGAGGATCACGACGTCGCGCTTGTGCTCGACGAGGCGCTTGGCCTTCTCGATCACCATCTCGGCGACTTGCACATGGCGCACCGCCGGCTCGTCGATGGTCGAGGAGACGACCTCGCCTTTCACCGTACGCGCCATGTCGGTCACTTCTTCCGGCCGCTCGTCGATCAGCAGCACGAGGAGATAGACCTCGGGATGATTATGCGAGATCGCGTGCGCGATGTTCTGCATCATCACGGTCTTGCCGGTGCGCGGCGGCGAGACGATCAGCGCGCGCTGGCCCTTGCCGAGCGGCGTGACGAGGTCAATGACGCGGGTGGTCAAATCTTTCTTGGTCGGATCGCCGAGCTCGAGGCCGAGTTTTTCTTCGGGGTAGAGCGGCGTGAGATTGTCGAAATTGATGCGGTGGCGGAGCTTGTCGGGGTCGTCGAAATTGATCTTGTTGACTTTGAGGAGCGCGAAATAGCGTTCGCCGTCCTTGGGCGAGCGGATCTCGCCCTCAACCGTGTCGCCGGTGCGGAGGCCGAAGCGGCGCACCTGGCTCGGGCTTACATAGATGTCGTCCGGGCCGGGCAGGTAATTCGCTTCGGGGCTGCGCAGGAAGCCGAAGCCGTCCTGCAACACTTCGAGCACGCCATCGCCGTAGATCGCCTGGTCTTTGCTCGCGAGCGTCTTCAAGATCGCGAACATCATGTCCTGCTTCCGGAGCGAGGACGCGTTCTCGATCTCAAGCTCCTCCGCGAACGCCAGGAGTTCGGGCGGGGTTTTCTGTTTCAGTTCTTGTAAGTTCATGAAATGAGGCCTTGGAGGGAATCAATCGTGGCGGGAGGGAAGCGCTCGGCCGGAGAAACGGTCTTATCGGGTGGCCGAGGCGCAAGCCTCGGAGGGCGAATGACCAATCTGATGACCGAAAGTGCGGTGTTTTCGCAAGGCCAGAGGAGATTGGAGGCGCCCCGACGGGCAGAACCAGAATTACCCGAAAACACGCGCCCAAGTCAAATGCCAAACGCGGTCGGCAAACCCGCCGCAGGCGGCGAATGGAATGATCCTGAAATACTATTGCTTGGCGAGCGCGCGGCGCACGAGCTGCGCACCAGCGCAAGATGGCGATCGCGCCCAGAATGACAAGTCCGATGATGATCGACGGTGTGTGACCGCGCGGCTTTCGCCTAAAACGGTTTCACGACCACGAGGATCACGATCGCGATCAGGATCAACGTCGGCACCTCGTTCATCATGCGATAGAAGCGCGCCTCGTGCCGGTTGCGATCGGCGGCGAACGCGCGCTGCCAGCGCATGCAGGCGTAATGCATCGCGGTGAGCGCAACGACCAGCGCGAGCTTCCCCTGGATCCAGCCGGCGCGCCAATCGACGACGCCCGGGGTCAGCGCCAGCAAGATGCCGAAGGCGTAGGTCAGCGCCAGCGCCGGATGCATGATGCCGTTGAGCAGGCGCCGCTCCATGACTTTGAAGGTCTCGCTGGTTTCAGAGCCCGGCAGCGCACGCGCGTGATAGACGAAAAGCCGCGGCAGGTAGAGCAGCCCCGCCATCCACGCGACGACGCTGATGATGTGCAGCGCCTTGATCCAGGGATAAAGCGGAATCAGCGCGCTCATGCGGCGCCGCAGGCGCAGAGGGTGAAGCTCGGCGCGCAGCGGCGTTTGCCGCCATCGGGCATGACCGCGGCGCGGGTTGTCTGCGCTTCACGGACCAGCTTCGCGAGGCCGGCGATATAGCTCGGCGCCGTCGATACGGTCGGCACCCGTACATAATGCGGCACGCCGCTGTGCGCGGCGAGGTGGCCATATTCGATATCGAGCTCGACCAGCGTTTCCGAATGTTCGGAGACGAAGGCGATCGGCGCGACGATGAGGCCGCGCTGCTCGGCGCCGGCGCGGCGGATCTCGGCATCGGTCGCGGGGCCAAGCCATTCGAGCGGTCCGACGCGGCTCTGATAGCAGATCGTCACATCGAGCTCCGGCCGCGCGAGGGTTTTGCTGAGCGCCGCTGCCGTCATCTCGACCTGCGATTGATAAGGATCGCCGCGCGCCACCGTGCGTTTCGGCAGACCGTGCGCCGAGAGCAGCAGGCGCGGTGTGCCTTTTGCTGTCGGCCACGCGGCGAGCGCCGTTCGGATATTCTCGGCGAGAGCCGCAATAAATCCCGGCTCGTCGGGCGCGCAGCAGATCGCGCGCGTCGGCGCGGTGAGGCCGGCGCGGGTCGCGGCGGCATGCCAATCGGCGAGCGAGGATGCTGTCGTCGTGCTCGAGAACTGCGGATAGAGCGGCAGCAGCACGATCTCGTCCGCGCCCCATTGCGCGATCGCGCGCGCCGCCCGATCCGCGAAAGGATGCCAATAGCGCATGGCGATGAAGCAGCGCGTCTCGCCGCCGAGCGCGGCTTCGAGGGCGCAGGCCTGGGCCTCCGTATTCGGCACGAGCGGCGAGGCATTGCCGATCTTCGCATAGATCTGCTGCGCGATCGGCGCCCGACGTTTGGCGATCTGCCTGGCGATCAGCCAGCGCAGCGGGTTAGGCACGCCGATGATCGCGCGATCGGAGAAGAGGTTGTAGAGGAAGGGCTCGACCGCCGCGGCGGAATCCGGCCCGCCGAGATTCATCAGCACGACGGCGAGCTTAGCCATGCGCGCGGATCAGGGCGCCGAGCCGGGCGACATGATCGGGCGGCGTTTCCGGCACGACGCCATGGCCGAGATTGAAAACGAAAGGCCCGGCGCCGAGCCGGTCGAGGATGCGCTGAACCGATTCTTCGAAGACCTTGCCGCCGGCCACTAAGATCTTCGGGTCGAGATTGCCCTGCACCGCGCCTAAGGATTGCAGGGCGCGCGCTTCATCGAGCGATGTCTCGGCATCAATGCTCAGCGCCGTGATGCCGGTCTCAGCGAAATAGCGGCGATACTGCTTGCCGATGCCGCGCGGGAACCCGATCACCGGCACCTGCGGATGATCGCGCCTCAGCCGCTCGACGATCTGCCGCGTCGGCTTGATCACCAGCCGCTCGAACTCGCTCTCCGGCACGATCCCGGCCCAGGTGTCGAAGAGCTGCACCGCCTCGACTCCGGCGGCGATCTCGCCCGAGAGATGCCGCGCCGTGGCTTCCACCAGCTTGGCGATGATCTCATCGAACCGCCCATCGCGCCGCGCGGCCCAGCCGAGGATCTTCGCGAAATCGCGGCTTGAGCCGCCCTCGATCATGTAGGTCGCGACCGTCCAGGGCGCGCCGGCAAATCCCAGCAGCGCGGTCTCTGGCGGGAGCTGCTCGAGGGTCGTCCGGATCGCGGCATAAACCGGCGCCAGAGTCTGCTCAAGGTTGTCGAAATTTAACTCCTCGACATCGCTGTCATTGCGCAGCGCCGTCAGCTTCGGTCCGCCATTGGGCTCGAACCAGAGCTTCTGACCGAGCGCCTGCGGCACCAGCAGGATGTCGGAGAACAGGATCGCGCCATCCATGCCGAAGCGCTTGATCGGCTGCAGCGTCGCCTCGGCCGCCAAAGCCGGCGTATAGCAGAGATCGAGGAAACTGCCGGCGCGTTCGCGCAGCGCCCGATACTCCGGCAGGTAGCGTCCAGCTTGGCGCATGAGCCAGTACGGGATCGGTCGAACCGCCTCGCCGTGCAATGCCCGAAGAAGGGGTTTTCCCCGTGCGGTCATGCCGTGCTCTTAGCCTTCTTTCTTTAGAATCGAAAGGTAGTGGTAAGTGGTTGGCGGGTGGAATGCTGTGGATCACCGCTGACCGAGATTCCGTCCGGAGCGTCCGCGGATCGCTGCGAAAGCCGAGCGAAACCGTGTATAACCGGAGTAATCTCGAAGGTTATAGCGATGATATCGGGTCTGGCGCGTTATCCGAATTCCGGGGAAAACGGGGAAGCCGCATCGGCCGGCGATGCTTATCCACGCATCACGGTGAGGTCAGAACATTTGTCCCCGCCCGGAAGAACTCGGGATGAAATTACGGGACGCGGGAGCGATTCGGCCTCAGAGCCTCGGTCGGGGTTTTATCCCGATTCTATCCCGGCGCTCACCAGCGGTTATCCATGACCCGCTTCCATCTTCATCTCGTCTCGGACTCGACCGGCGACACGGTGCATTCGGTGGCGCGCGCCTGCCTCGTGCAATTCGAGGATTCGGATGCCATCGAGCACATCTGGTCGATGATCCGCACGAAGTCGCAGATCGACCGCGTCATCACCGGCGTCGCGGCCAATCCCGGCGTCGTCCTCTACACCCTCGTCAACGACATGTTGCGCCAGCCGCTGATAGAAGGCTGCCGCAAGCTGCAGGTGCCGGCGATCCCGGTGCTCGATCCGGTGATCGGCGCGCTCGCTTCTTACCTCGGACGCCAAGCGCGCGGCCTCCCCGGCCAGCAGCACATGCTCGACAGCGAATATTTCCAGCGCATCGACGCGATGACCTTCGCGCTCAATCACGATGACGGCCAGTCGCTCTGGGGCCTCAACGATGCCGACGTCGTTCTCGTTGGGGTCTCGCGGACCTCGAAGACACCGACCTGCATCTATCTCGCCAATCGCGGCATCAAGGCGGCCAACGTTCCGATCGTGCCGGGCGTCCCACTGCCGCAAGAGCTGTTCGAGCTCAACCGGCCGCTGATCGTCGGCCTGACCAACGATCCGGATCGGCTTATCCAGGTCCGCACGCAGCGCCTCGCCTCGCTGCACCAGCAGGATCGCAGCGAATACACCGATCTCGCCAAAGTCAAAGACGAGGTGACGCAGGCACGTCGTCTCTTCACCGAGCGCAACTGGCCGGTGATCGATGTCAGCCGTCGCTCGATCGAGGAAACCGCGGCCGCGATCCTCCGGCTGCTGGCCCGCGCCCGCGGCGAAGAGACATGAGCGCGCTGATCGTCGCTTCCGCCAGTGCGGCGCGCAAACGGATGCTCGCCGATGCCGGAATCATCGCCGATGCCGATCCTGCGAATATCGATGAACGCGCGATCAAAGAGGAAGCGCGACGAACGGGCCGCACCAGCCGGGAATGCGCCCTGCGCCTGGCCGAAGCGAAAGCGTGCGCGGTCGCCGCGCGCCATCAGGGCAGTCTCGTCCTGGGCGCCGATCAGCTGCTCGATTGCGCGGGCGAATGGTTCGACAAGCCGCGCGATCGGGACGAGGCGCGCCGCCAGCTCCAGCACCTGCGCGGCCGAAGTCATGAGCTTGTGACCGCAGCCACCATCGTCCGCGACGAAGAGCAGCTGTGGCAAGCGATCGAGCGCCCGCGCGTCACGATGCGCGTCTTCACCGACGCTTTCCTCGACGGTTATCTCGATACGATGGGCGAGCGCGCGCTTAAAACCGTCGGCGCTTATGAGCTCGAAGGCCTCGGCGCGCAGCTCATGGAAAAGATCGAAGGCGATTACTTCGCTGTCCTGGGCCTGCCGTTGCTGCCGCTCCTCCATTTCCTGCGCGGCGCCGGAGCGCTGCCGGCATGAGCATCACCGGCGCCGGCAAGCTGGCAGGAATCATGGGCTGGCCCGTGGCGCATTCGCGCTCGCCGGTGCTGCATGGTTATTGGCTCGAGCAATACAGGATCGACGGCGCCTATGTGCCCATGGCGGTGAAGCCGGAGAATCTTCGCCGCGCCCTGCAAGCGCTGCCGGCGCTCGGCTTTGCCGGCTGCAACCTCACCATCCCTCATAAGGAAGAAGCGCTGCGCGCGGTCGACAGCCTCGAGCCGTCGGCAAAACGCGCCGGCGGCGTCAACACCGTGGTGATCGATCCGCGCGGCCAGATCATCGGCTCGAGCACCGACGGCTATGGCTTTATCGCCGCCCTGCGCGCCGCCGCGCCGGGTTTCGATCCGAGCCAAGCGCCCGCCGTCGTGCTCGGCGCCGGCGGGGCGGCGCGGGCGATTGTCGCAGCGCTGCTCGATCACGGCGCGCGCGAAGTGCGGCTCGTCAATCGCACGCCCGAGCGCGCAGCAAAGCTCGCCAAGGAGCTCGGCGGCCAGGTGCGCGGCGTGCTCTGGGAAAAACGCGCCGAAGCGCTCGCCGGCGCCGGGCTGCTGGTCAATGCGACGAGCCTCGGCATGGAAGGCCTGCCGGCGCTCGATCTGCCACTCGATACGCTGCCGACCGAGGCTATCGTCAACGATATTGTCTATGTGCCGCTGGAGACCCCGCTCCTCGCAGCGGCGTGCGCGCGGGGCAATCGCTGCGTCGATGGCCTCGGCATGCTGCTGCACCAGGCTGCGCCCGGCTTCGAGGCCTGGTTCGGGGTTAAGCCCGAGATCGGCACGGGGCTGCGCCAGGCGATCCTCGCGACGTTGCAGAAAAAATGAAGATACTCGGGCTTACCGGCAGCGTCGGCATGGGCAAAAGCACCGCCGCGAAGATGCTGCGCAGCATGGGCGTGCCGGTTTACGACGCCGACGCCGCCGTCCATCGCATGATGAGCCGTGGCGGCATCGCGGTCGCCAAGGTCGCGGCCGCATTCCCAGGCGTCGAGCACGCCGGCGCCATCGACCGCGCAGCGCTCGGCAAACGGGTCTTCGGCGATGAGCCGGCGATGAAGCGCCTCGAAGCCATCATCCACCCGCTGGTGCGCGAGGATGAGAAAGCTTTCCTTGCGGCGCACCGCCGGCGCAAGACGCGACTCGTGGTGATGGACGTGCCGCTGCTCTTCGAGTCGGGGCGGGATAAGCGCTACGACGCGACGATGGTCCTGACCGCGCCGGCCTTCCTGCAGCGCGACCGGGTCTTGGCGCGGCCGGGGATGAATGCCGCGCGTTTTGCCGCGATCCTGGCGCGGCAAATGCCGGATGTGGAAAAGCGCAAACGCGCGGATTTCATTGTGCCAAGCGGGCTTGGCCGCGCCGTCACCCGGCGATCCTTGCGCGCCGTGTTGCGAAAGCTTGCTCCGTAGAATCACCATCGCGTAGAATCGTCGCTATGCGCGAATTGGTGATCGACACCGAAACCACCGGTCTTGATCCGACCGACGGCCACCGCATCGTCGAGGTCGCGGTGATCGAGCTGATGAATCACCTGCCGACCGGGCGGTTCTTTCATCGCTATATCAATCCCGATCGCGACATGCCGGAAGCGGCCTTTGCGATTCACGGCCTCAGCCGCGAATTCCTCGCGCAGCACCCGGTGTTCGCCGCGCATGCCGACGAGCTGCTCGAATTCCTCGGCGCAGACCAGCTCGTGATCCACAATGCCGAGTTCGATCTCGCCTTCTTGAATATGGAGTTGAAGCGTGTCGGCCTGCAGCCGCTGGCTTCGACCGTGGTCGATACGCTGAGCATGGCGCGACAGCGCTTTCCCGGTCAGCCAGCCAACCTCGATGCGCTGTGCCGACGCTTTGCGATCGATCTGAGCGTGCGCGAAAAGCACGGCGCGAGGATCGACGGCGAATTGCTCGCCGCGGTCTATCTCGAGCTCATCGGCGGGCGCCAGCCGGTGTTCGATCTGGCGCAGAGCGTCGCCGCAAAAGCCGTCGCGGCGGTGAAACGCATCCTGCGGCCGGCGCGGCCGCACGCGCCGAGCGAGACAGAGCTCGCGGCGCATGCCGGGTTCCTGGCGAAGCTCAAAACGCCGCTCTGGACGAGCTGAAGGGTGGCCGCTAGGCGGTGACGGGGCCGCCGGCCGCGTGCTGCTGCTGTTCGGCAAGACGGCGGCGATAGATGTCAGCGAAATCGATCGGTCCAAGCATGAGCGGTGAGTAGCCCCCGTCGCGCGTCACGTCCGAGAAGATGGCGCGCACATAGGGGAAAATGAGTCGCGGTGTCTCGACCATCAGCGCGACCGGCACGTCTTCCGGAGCCGTGTTGATGAGGGTGACCACAGCGCCGTAGACGAGCTCGGCGACGAAGACCACTTCGTTCTGCAGCCTGGTCTCGACCTTCAAAGTCATCGCCACCTCATAAACATCGGCAGCGAGAGGTTGCGCCTTCACATCGACTCCGACCTGAAGATCCGGGGCCGCGCCCGAGGGCGGCTGCAACAACGAATGCGGCGCGCGCGGATTCTCGAAAGAAAGATCCTTCACATATTGGGCGTTGATTGCGAGCTGGCGGCGGTTATCCGTTCCCGGCGTATCTCCGCCATTCGTCGTTTCCGCCATGCACGCCTCCGCGATTACACCGATTTTAGGATGGGCGTGGCTAGCACGGATCGCGTAGAGGCACAACCATGCGGATAGCGGCATGCGCCTTGCCCTTTGGCCGCGAAGCGCTTATCTGTGACCCGACCCACGCGATTGGGCGCGCCGAAGGCCGATGGGAAACAATTTCCAACTGCTCGACATCATTCTCTTCGCGGGCGTAGCGGGCTTCCTGCTCTTCCGCCTGCGCGGCGTGCTCGGCCGTCGCACCGGCAATGAGCGCCGCCCGCCCGATCCCTTCGCGCCGCGGCCGGCACCGCCCCCAGCAGCGCCTTCGCCTTTCAATGTCGCGCCCAGAAATACGGCGCAGACCGCGCCAGCGGGCGCTTCCACCAGCGATGCGGTGGCGGCATTGCGTGCCGCCGATCCGAGTTTCAACCCCGACGCTTTTCTTGTCGGCGCGCGCACCGCGTTCGAGATGATCGTCAAGGCCTTCGCCGCCGGCGACACGGCGACGCTGCAACCGCTGTTGAGCCCCGATGTCTTCGCCGCATTCTCCGAAGCGATCCGCGCGCGCCAGGCAGCAAAGGAAACACACGAGACGAAGATCGTCGCGATCAAAACCGCGGTCGTCGAACATGTCGGCATCGAGGGCACGAACGGTCTTGTCACCGTGAAGCTCGTCACCGACCAGGTCAATCTCACCCGCAGCGCCGATGGCTCGGTGGTTGAGGGCGATGCCGACAAGGTTGTCGAGAAGACCGATTATTGGACCTTCAGCAGGCCGCTTGGCTCACGCAATCCCAATTGGATCCTCGTCGCGACGAATAGTCCGTGACGGATCGGTGAGCGCACGAGCGCGAAATCTCCTTTGCTTCTTTCTTGCTCTGTTGCTGGCGAGCTGCACACCAGCACCGCAGCCGCCGCCGAAATTGACGCTGGCGCCGGCGCGTTTCGATGATCTGCCCGGCTGGAGCAGCGATAACAGCGCGGCCGCGCTCGCCGCTTTCGTCAAATCCTGCGCCGCGCTCGATCGCCAGCCCGACGGGGCGGCCGTCGGTCCCGCAGCGCTCGGCATGACGGCGGCGGCTTGGCGCAAGCCTTGCGTGGCGGCGCGCGCAACCCCGACCGGAGATGCCGCTGCGCGCGCGTTTTTCACCGCGCAATTCACCCCCTACCTCGCCCGCAACAACAATGACAGCGACGGCCTCTTCACCGGCTATTACGAGCCGTTGCTCCATGGCGCGCGGCAGCGCGGCGGCAAATATCAGACGCCGCTGCTGCGACGGCCCGCCGATCTGGTGATGGTCGAGCTCGGCCGCTTCCGTCCCGCCTGGCAGGGCGAGCGCATCGCCGGCCGCGTCGTCTCTGGCGCTCTCGTGCCTTATCCGAGCCGCGCCGAGATCGAGCGCGGCGCCCTCGATGCCGAGCGTTTGGCACTGTCCTGGGTCGACGACCCGGTCGACGCCTTTTTCCTTCAAGTGCAAGGCTCGGGACGCGTCGCGTTGCCGGACGGAACGCAGATTCGGCTCGGCTATGACGGGCAAAACGGCCAGCCTTATGTCGCGATCGGGAAGAAACTGGTCGAGCGCGGCGCGCTCACCGCCGATCAGGTGTCGCTGCAATCGATCCGCGCCTGGATCGCGGCGCATCCCGGTCAAGCGGATGCGCTGATGGATGAAAATCCCTCTTACGTCTTCTTTCGCGAGCTCTCGGGCGACGGCCCGTTCGGCAGCGAAGGCGTGGTGCTGACCGCCGGGCGCAGCCTCGCCGTCGATCGCAATTTTATCCCGCTCGGTGCTCCGGTTTATCTCGCGATCGAGGGCACTACCTCGCCGCTCCGGCGTTTGATGGTGGCGCAGGATACGGGTGGCGCGATCAACGGGCCGGTGCGCGGCGACGTGTTTTGGGGCTTTGGCCCCGACGCCGAGGCGCGCGCTGGCACGATGCGCGCGCGGGGCAAATACTATTTGCTGTTACCGAAAGACGTAACGCTCCACGGATCGCCCAGTTTGTCGTAAAATGCGGCTTTCGGTAGCTAGGCACGCTTGGACGGAACGTTATCATCAGGGATGGTTGGGTCTCTTGTCCCTTAGAATTCAGCGGAAAATGGGACCGCTGCGCTCGCCCGGTCCCCTTTTTGGAGGAGCCAGATGAGTCTCAACAGGAAGCTTCTTCGGTCGGGGCTCGCCCTTGGGGCCTGCGCTGTGGTCGCTGCCGGCCTCTCGAGCCCTGTGGCGGCACGGGTCGTTGTCGGGTTCGGTTTTGGCGTACCGGTCGTGCCCGCGCCCTGGTACTACGCCCCGCCCCCGGTGGTCTATGCCCCGCCCCCGGTGGTTTACGCGCCACCCCCGGTCGCGGTGGCGCCGCAACCGGCCTATGTCAGCCAGCCGGACCAGAATTGGTACTATTGTGACAATCCGCGCGGCTATTATCCCTACGTTGCTTCATGCACGAGCGGATGGCGGCAAGTGCCGGCCCAGCCGAACGCGGCACCGCCGCACTAATTTATAGTGCGGCTTTGAAGTAGAAGCTTGGTATCCTTCGGGGAGAAATTTCAGTCATGGGAATGAAAAGGACAATGCTGGTCAGCCTTGCCGCGCTGACGGCCCTCAGCAGCTGCGCCGCGCCGCCGCTGGGCCCGAGCGTGGCCGTGATGCCGGGGCCCAATAAGCCCTTCGATGTGTTCCAGACCGACCAGGCAGTGTGCCGGCAATTCGCCGAGCAGCAGGTCGGCGGGGCGGAAGCGGCGAACCAAGCCGGCACCAACCAGGCGCTGATCGGCGCCGGTGTCGGCACGCTCCTCGGCGCCGGCCTGGGCGCGGCAGTTGGCGGCGGGCGCGGCGCCGCGATCGGTGCTGGTGCCGGCGCTCTCGGCGGCACGGCCGTCGGCGCCTCGCAGGCACAGCGCACGCAGATGACAGTGCAGCAGCGCTACGACGTCGCTTATCAGCAATGCATGTATTCGCGCGGCAATCAGGTCCCGGGCTATGTCGCACCGGGCCCCGCCTACGGGGCTCCGCCGCCGCCTCCGGCCTATGCGCCCCCGGGCTATCCGCCGCCGCCGCCGCCGCCACCGCCTGGCTATCGCTGATCCTTTCGCATTGGGCGGCGACTCGTCGCTCCGGTTGCTTTCGGAAAACGGCTCGACCATGTTTCAACCCATGGCCGAGCCGTTTCGAGTCGCGCTTTTCGTTACCTGTCTTGTCGATCTTTTCCGTCCCAGCGTCGGTTTTGCCGCGGTGAAGCTGCTGGAGGATGCCGGCTGCGTCGTCGACGTGCCGGAAGCGCAAAGCTGCTGCGGCCAGCCCGCCTATAATTCCGGCGACCGCGCCGATGCCAAGGCCATCGCGCGCCAGGTGATCGCGGCCTTCAGCCCGTATGATTACGTCGTCGTGCCATCGGGCTCTTGTGGCGGCATGATCAAGACACACTACCCGGCGCTCCTTGCCGATGATCCGGCGATGGCCGAGGAGGCAAAAGCGCTCGCCGCGCGCACCTACGAGCTGGTCTCCTTCCTCGCCGATGTGCTGAAGCGCGACCGGATCGCGGCACGCTATGCCGGCACCGTCACCTATCATGATGCCTGCTCGGGCTTGCGCGAGCTCGGCGTCAAAGAACAGCCGCGGCGCTTGCTGCAGAGCGTCGCCGGGCTGACGCTCAAAGAGATGGCGACGCCGGAAGTCTGCTGCGGCTTCGGCGGCACGTTCTGCGTCAAATATCCCGAGATCTCCGACAAGATGGTCTCGGACAAAGCCGCCGATATCGTCGCGACAGGCGCCGATACGCTGCTCTGCGGCGATATGGGGTGCCTCCTCAATATGGCGGGCAAGCTCGCGCGGCTCGGCAAGCCGGTGGCCGTGCGTCATGTCGCCGAAGTGCTGGCCGACATGACAGAGGAAGCGCCGCCCATGGGCATGCCGGATAAAAGCTGATGGAGCCGACCAGCCACGCCTTCAAGGCGAATGCGCATCGCGCCCTCGGCGACGCCAATCTGCAGCGCGCGATGACCATGATGCGCACCGGCTTTCCGGAAAAGCGCGCGCAGGCGATCGCGCGGCTGCCGGAGTTCGAGGCGCTGCGCGATGAAGGGATCGCGATCAAGAACCACGTCATCGCACATCTCGATTTCTATCTCGAGCGCTTCGAGCAGAATGTCGTCGCGAATGGCGGCAACGTGCATTGGTGCCGCAACGCCGAGGAGGCGCGCGAGGTTGTGCTGGGCCTTTGCCGCGCGCTCGATGCGAAGACGGTGACCAAGGGCAAATCGATGGTCGGCGAGGAGATTGCGATCAATGATTTCCTCGAGCAGAACGGTATCACGCCGGTCGAGACCGATCTCGGCGAATACATCGTCCAGATTCGCCACGAGGCGCCAAGTCACATCATCGCGCCGGCCGTGCATCTCGTGAAAGAGCAGGTCGCCGAGAGCTTTCGTGCGACGCATACGAATCTGCCGCGCGATCGCGTGCTCGAAGAGCCGCGGGTGATGACCGACGAGGCGCGCGGCGTGCTGCGGCAGAAATTCCTCGCGGCGGATGTCGGCATCACCGGCGCGAATTTCCTCATCGCCGAAACCGGATCGTCGATCATCGTGACGAACGAAGGCAACGGGGATCTGACGCAGATCCTACCCAAGGCGCATATCGTCTTGGCGAGTATCGAGAAAATCGTGCCGACGCTCGAGGATGCCTCGACCTTGTTGCGCCTCTTGGCACGCTCGGCGACGGGCCAGGAATTCTCGACCTACACGACGGTATCGACCGGGCCGCGCCGGGCATCCGATACCGACGGGCCGGGCGAATATCATGTCGTCATCCTGGATAACGGGCGCAGCGCCCTTTTGGGCGGCGAGTTCCAGGACATGCTGCGCTGCATCCGCTGCGCCGCTTGCCTCAATCATTGCCCGGTCTACGGCGCGATCGGCGGGCATGCTTACGGCTGGGTCTATTCGGGCCCGATGGGCGCTGTGCTGACCCCGACGCTGATCGGCATCGAGGAAGCCGGCAATCTGCCGAATGCTTCGACCTTTTGCGGCCGCTGCGAGAGCGTCTGCCCCATGCGAATTCCGTTGCCGAAGATGATGCGGCAATGGCGCGAGCGCGAATTCTCGCGGCGCCTGTCGCCGGCGACGCAGCGCTGGGGCCTCGCGCTCTGGGCTTTCGCCGCGCAGCGCCCGGCGCTGTACCGGCATGTGAGCGCGCTCGCGGCGCGCGTGCTCGGCTTCTTCGGACGCGGCCGCGGCCGCTTCCGTTCGCTGCCGCTCGCCGGCGGCTGGACCGACATGCGCGACATGCCGGCGCCAGAAGGCAAAAGCTTCATGACGCTCTGGGCCGAGCGTCGGCGCAAGACGGGGCGCGCGGCGTGAGCGACGCGCGCGATCAGATCTTCGGCGATATCCGCGCCCGGCTCGGCCGCGGAAGACCCGATGCCGCCGCAAACGCGGCGGCGGAAGAGCGCTTGAATGCGCATCGCCGCAACCTCATCCCAGCCCGCGCCGCCGCGCTCGATCATGCCGGCCAGGTCGCGCTGTTCATTGCGGAGGCGCAGGCGGTCGATGCGACCATTGCGCGCGTCGCTAATGCCGCCGATGTGCCGGGCGCGGTTGCGGATTTTCTCTCGCGCCAGAACCTGCCGGCGCAGCTGGTGATGACGCCCGATCCCAAGGTCGATGCGATCCCTTGGGAGACGCGGCCGATGCTGGAACTCCGGCGCGGCCGCGCCGAAGACAACGATGCCGCCGGCATCACCGGCGCTTTCGCTGCCATCGCTGAAACCGGCACGCTGATGCTGATTTCCGGCGCCGAGACGCCGACGCGCAACAATTTCCTGCCCGACACGCATATCGTCGTGCTGCGCGCGAGCGAGGTTGTCGCCTGCTACGAGGATGGCTGGGACCGGGTGCGCGCCGCCGGCCCCATGCCGCGCACTGTCAACTTCATCACCGGGCCGTCGCGCACCGGCGACATCGAGCAGCGCATCGAGCTCGGTGCG
>DATNGE010000118.1:0-5040 GCA_035606035.1 Allostellaceae bacterium | reverse complement strand
GGCGAAGGCGAGCGCGACGAGGCGCCGATGCTCTATATCGGCGAGAAGGTCGGCACTGGGCACGGACCGAGCATCGACATCGCACTCGACCCGCTCGAAGGCACGACGATCACCGCGAAAGGCGGGCAGAACGCACTCGCGGTGATCGCTATGGCGGAAGCGGGCGGCTTCCTCAACGCGCCCGACGTCTATATGGACAAGATCGCGATCGGCGCGGGTTTCGGCGAAGTCGTCGATATCGACGAGACGCCGGCAAGCAATCTCCAGAGCCTCGCCAAGGCGAAGAAGTCCGACGTCTCCGATCTCGTCGTCTGCATTCTCGACCGGCCGCGCCATGCCGAGTTGATCGCCAAGGTGCGCGAAGCCGGTGCGCGCATCATGCTGATCGGCGATGGCGATGTCAGCGGCGTGATCGCGACCTCGCGGCCGGATAGCGGCGTCGATATCTATCTCGGCTCGGGCGGCGCGCCCGAAGGCGTGCTCGCCGCGGCGGCGCTGCGCTGCATCGGCGGCCATATGCAAGGCCGGCTGCTGTTCCGCAACGACGACGAGCGGGCGCGCGCCGCGAAATGGGGCGTCAAAGACTTGAACCGCAAATACGGTCTCCTCGATCTCGCCAAGGGCGACGTGATGTTCGCCGCGACCGGCGTCACCTCCGGCAGCATGCTGCAAGGCGTGCGGCGCTTCGCCGGCGGCGCGACGACGCAGTCGATCATCATGCGCTCCAAGACCGGCACGGTGCGCGTGATCGACGCGACGCACAATTTCAACCGCAAGCCGCAGGCGTTCTGAAGCCGATCATCGATGGAGCACATTCTGGGGGTCGAACATTCGCTCTCGGGCCGTGCCTGGCGGGCCCGGGACGGCGATGCGCGCGCCGCGCTTGCCTTGGCGCAGCGTTTCGGCTTCCCCGAGATCATTGGCCGGCTGCTCGCTTGCCGCGGCATCGGCGAGGAGGAATGCGAGCGCTTCCTGGCGCCGACCTTGCGCGATCTGCTGCCCGATCCATCGCATCTGAAGGACATGGACCGCGCCATCGCGCGGCTCGTCGACGCGATCCAGCGCGGCGAGACGATTGCGATCTTCGGCGATTACGATGTTGACGGCGCGACCTCGGCGGCGCTGCTGAAGCGCTTTTTCGCGGCGGTCGGCGCGCGCGCGATCATCTACGTGCCGGACCGGCAACGCGAAGGCTACGGCCCCAACGAGGCGGCGCTCGCCAAGCTGCAGGCGCAAGGCGCGCGTGTCGTCGTGACGGTCGATTGCGGCATCACCGCGCATCGCGCCCTTGAAGCGGCGGCAGCGCGCGGGCTCGACGTCATCGTCGTCGATCACCATCTCGGCGAGCCGTCGCTGCCGCAAGCCTATGCCGTGATCGATCCCAACCGGCTCGACGAAGAGAGCACGCATGGCGTGCTCGCCGCGGTCGGCGTCACGTTTCTGCTTGTCGCCGGCATCAATCGCGCGCTGCGCCAGGCGGGCCGGTATCAGACGCGCCCGGCGCCCGACCTCTTGCAATGGCTCGATCTCGTCGCGCTCGGCACGGTGTGCGACATCGTTCCGTTGACCGGCGTCAATCGCGCGCTGGTCGCGCAAGGCCTGAAGGTGATGCGCCGCCGCGCCAACACCGGCATCGCAGCGCTGAGCGATGTCGCCGGGGTCGGCGAGAAGCTCGATGCCTATCACGCCGGTTTCATCTTGGGTCCGCGCGTCAACGCCGGCGGCCGTGTCGGTGAAGCCGATCTCGGCGCGCGCCTCCTCTCGACCGACGATCCGGCCGAGGCGCGCGCGCTCGCCGTGCATCTCGACATGCTCAACGCCGAGCGGCGCCAGATCGAAGCCGAGGTGCTCGGGGCGGCGGTCGCGCAGGTCGAAAGCGCGCCGCTCGGGCCGATCATCTTCGCCGCGGGCGAGGGCTGGCATCCCGGCGTGATCGGCATCGTCGCCAGCCGCCTCAAGGATCGCTTCAATCGGCCTGCCTGCGTCGTCGCGCTGCAGGACGGCATCGGCCGCGGCTCGGCGCGCTCGGTCGCGGGCTTCGCGATCGGCCCGGCGATCATCGCCGCGCATCAGGCCGGGCTGCTGATCAATGGCGGCGGCCATGCGATGGCGGCGGGGCTCACCGTTGCCGCGGATAAGCTCGAGGCGTTGCGCGACAGGCTCACGGCGCGGGCGGGCGAGGCGCTCGGCCAAGGCGAGCCCGTCGCCGAGCTCGCGATCGACGGCGCGCTCAGCTGCGCCGCAGCGACGGTCGATCTCTGCGCGACTATCGACCGGCTGGGGCCCTTCGGCACCGGCAATTCCGAGCCGCGTTTCGTTATCCCCAATCTGCGCGTGCTCAAAGCCGAGATCGTCGGCCAGGACCATGTGCGCTGCATCTTCGGCGATGGCGGCGGCAATGCGCGCTTGAAAGGCATCGCCTTCCGCGTCCTCGGCACGCCGCGCCAGCAGGAGATGGGGAAGGCGCTGCTGTCCTCGCAAGGCGCCGGCTTCCATCTTGCGGGGCATCTGCGCGCCGACAGCTGGCAAGGCCAGAGCAGCGTCCAGCTCATGATCGACGACGCGGCACGCGCGGTGAGCTAGCCGTTCGGCAGCCAGCGCTCTTTCCACGCCTGGAACATCAGCACGCCCCAGAGCAGATGCTGCCAGTTGCGCTTGCCCGAGAGATGCTCGCGCCATTTCTCGCGGATCGGCGCCGGCGCGAGGATGCCTTCGCGCTTGAGGCGCGCTTCGTCGAGCAATGATTCGGCCCAATCCTTGAGCGGTCCGCGCAGCCATGAATCGATCGGCACCGCGAAGCCGGTCTTCGGCCGCTCGACCAGCGGGCGCGGCACGTAACGGTCGAGCACGCGGCGGAGAAGATACTTGCTGTGGCCGGACCGTGCCTTCCATTCCGGCTTCAATTGCCAGGAAAACGCGACGACGCGGTGATCGATCAGCGGCACGCGCGCCTCGAGCGACACCGCCATCGAGGCGCGATCGACTTTGGTGAGGATGTCGTCCGGCAGATAGGTGAGGCTGTCGAGATATTGCATGCGCTCGGCGGGGTTCGCGACCAGCGCGGCGACGCGCGGATCGTCGGCGATGAACAGCGGCGGCGCGGCGCCCGGGACAAGCGTCTCGGCGTCGGGCCAATGGGTGACGACGGAGCGATAGAAATTGTCCCGACCGCCTTTGAGCATGGCGGCGAGCTTCATCATCTTGTCGTCGAGCTGCGGCGGACGCTGCTTTTCGGGGATGAGCTGCGCGAGGCCGCGCCAGGCGCTGCGCGGGACGGCGCGGATCGCGCCCGCCAGCAATCCGCCGGTGCCATCGGGCATCTTGCCGAGCGCCGCGAAGAGAGACTGCAGCTGAAAATATCGGTTGTAGCCGCCGAAAGTCTCGTCGCCGCCATCGCCCGAGAGCGCGACGGTCACGTGCTTGCGCGTCATCTCCGAGACGAGAAAAGTCGGTATCTGCGAAGAGTCCGCGAACGGCTCGTCGTAGATCTCGGGGAGGAGCGGGATCACGGTCAGCGCGTGATCGGGCGAGATATAGAGCTCGGTATGGTCGGTGCCGAGATGCGCCGCGACAGCTCGCGCATGCTCGGCTTCGTCGTACTGCCTCTCGCGGAAGCCGATCGAGAAGCTGCGCACCTTCTGCGTATTGTGTTTCTGCATCAGCGCGACGACGGTCGATGAATCGATGCCGCCCGAGAGGAACGCGCCGAGCGGGACGTCGGCGATCATGCGCCGCTTCACGGCATCGCCGAGCAGCGCGTCGAGCGCGTCGATTGCTTCATCCTCGCTGCCGACGAAACGCGCGCTCTGTCCCTCGCTTGCGATCTGCTCGAGCGTCCAATAGGGACGGATCTCCGGCGCCGCGCCGGCGCGGGCGATGAGGATCGTACCGGGCGGCAGCTTGTGGACGTCTTGATAGATCGTCTTCGGCCCCGGCACATACATGAGGCGCAGGAAAGCGGCGAGGGCGTCGCGATCGAGCGTCGGCGTCCAGCCCGGATGCTCGCGCAGCGCCTTGAGCTCGGAGCCGAAGAGCAAGAGCTCGCCGACTTTCGCCCAATAGAGCGGCTTGATGCCGAGCCGGTCGCGCACGAGGTAGAGCACGCGGTCGCGCCGATCCCAAAGCGCCATCGCGAACATGCCGATGAGGCGCTTCGTCGTGGCCTCGACGCCCCATTCGGCGCAGCCCTCGACGATCACCTCGGTATCGCAATGACCGCGGAAATTGCGGCCACGCGCTTCGAGCTCGCGCCGGATCTCGGCGAAGTTATAAGCCTCGCCATTGAAGGAGATGACGAAGCGGCCGCAGGACGAGACCATCGGCTGCGCGCCGGCGGGGGTGAGATCGATGATCGAGAGGCGACGATGGCCGAGCGCCAGCCCCGCCTGGGCGTCGCACCAGACATCGCCGGCATCGGGCCCGCGATGCCGCATGATGTCGCTCATGCGCTGCGCGGCATGGCCGAGCGCTTCCGGACTGAGGCGCGCCCGCTGATCCCACAACCCGGCAATCCCGCACATGGCGCGCAGTGTGGCGGGAGAGCCGCGCCGCGTCGAGTTCCGCGATGACTCGCGAAGGAGCGAAGCAACTTGTTCGGAGGCCGCCTTCCGGAGGCGCGGGCATCGCCGCTAAGATCGGGCGACAAATTTGAAAGCGCGGGGGTCATGCATAAGTTCTTTACCGCTCTCACATCGATGGTGCTTCTCGCCGCCTTGGGCAGCGCGGCGACGGCCGGCACAATCGATACGATCCGCGCCCGCGGCGCCATGATCATCGGCTATCGCGCCGATGCCGCGCCTTTTTCGTCGCTCGGCCCCGATCAGAAGCCGCAAGGCTATTCGATCGATCTCTGCGACCGGATTGCCAGCGCGGTGAAAGCGCAGCTCAATCTGCCGAAGCTGCGCGTGCGTTATGTGGCGGTGACGGCGGAAAATCGCATCGGCAAGCTGAAATCCGGCGCGATCGACATCGAATGCGGCACCACGACGCGCACGATCTCGCGCCAGGCGCAGGTCGATTTCACGCTTTTCACCTTTCTCA
>DATNGE010000117.1:0-9158 GCA_035606035.1 Allostellaceae bacterium | reverse complement strand
TCGAAACCGCCGGTGACGAGCGCCGCCAGGGCATCGACGGCGCGCTCGGCGTTGATGCGCTCGCTCTCGATCCGTCGCTCAGCGCCGCGCACGAGACGCGAATTGCCCAGCATGTGGAGATGCGCGTCAAGCAGGTACCCGACTTCTTCCTTAGCGGTGCCCGGCAGGCTGTCGGCCTTGGTCTTCAGTTTCCTGAGCTGCTTGGTCGAGAGCGCCACCGCCGCCGCAAAGCGCTCGAGCTCCGCGTCGATCTGATCTTTATCGACGTGGTATTCCGGCACCGCGATATTGTCATCGGTTACGAAGACCGGACCGATGGCGATGCCGGGAGAGATGCCGAGACCTTGGAGCCGCCGCTCGGCCTTCATCGGTCAGGACTCGTCGAAACCGCCGGTGACGAGCGCCGCCAGGGCATCGACGGCGCGCTCAGCGTCGGCGCCGGTGGCCGCGAGTTCGATCTCGGTGCCGGGGCCGGCGGCCAGCATCATCAAACCCATGATCGATCGCCCCGACACCGCGCTCTCTCCCTTCGCGACCGTTATTTCGGAAGTGAATTCGAAGGCGAGTTTAACGAATTTCGCGGCCGCGCGCGCGTGCAGCCCTCGGCGATTGCAGATAACGGCTTTGCGTCGGGCCGTAGCCCCCTCGGGAGATGAGGGAGCCTCGTCGCTCACCGCGCGTCAGCCAAGAGTTGGGAAGCGACATTGATGTATTTGCGCCCGGCTTCCTGGGCGCCGCGCACCGCCGCAGCCAGGCTTTCGGTTTCGCGTAGGGAGGCGAGCTTGATCAGCATCGGCAGGTTGATGCCGGCAATGACTTCGACCTTCGCCTTGTCCATGACGGAGATCGCGAGATTGGACGGCGTTCCGCCGAACATATCGGTCAGCAGCACGACGCCCTTGCCGGCATCGACTTCGCCGATCGCGCGCAAGATATCATGTCGTCGTCGCTCCATATCGTCTTCGGGACCGATGCAGACCGCCGCAATATTCGTTTGCGGCCCGACGACATGCTCGAGCGCGGCAATGAATTCCGCGGCGAGCCTGCCGTGGGTGACAAGAACCATTCCGATCATGCGACGTCCTCTACTGCGGCTTCCCCGATCGCGGCTTTTGCCGCCGTGGTTTTTGGTGAATCAGCGATCCCAAGGTCGCGATGCGCGACCGAAACATGGCGACCCTCTTTACGGAGCCATTCGGCGAGGCGCTCGGCGACATAGACCGAACGATGGCGGCCGCCAGTACATCCGATGGCTATCGTCAGATAGCTCTTGCCCTCGCGCTCGTAGCGCGGCAGCAGCGGCTTGAGCCAGTTGCAGAGCTGATCGAGGAGACCCGGGAAATCGGGATCGGCGGCGATGTATTCGCCGACGGCGCGATCCTTGCCCGAGAGCGGCTTCAAGCCCGCAACGTAATGCGGATTGCGCAGGAAGCGCACATCGAGCACGAGGTCGGCATCCCGCGGCAGGCCATGGCGGAAAGAGAAAGAGGTGACGAAAATTCCGAGGCCGGGCTCGGCCGCGAGATGGAAATTCCCGTGCAGCACGCGTTTCAGATCGCCTGGCGTGAGCAGCGACGTGTCGATGACCAGATCGGCGCGGTCGCGCAACGGACGCACGCGCTCGCGCTCCAGGCGTATACCATCGCCGACCGGTCGCTCTGCCGCGAGCGGATGCGGGCGGCGCGTCTCGGTGTAGCGCCGCTCGAGACGATCATCGTCGCAATCGAGGAAAACGATGCGGAGATCCAGGCCACGGTCCTCGACCAGGCTGTCGAGCGCCGCGACCAGCGCGGGCACTGCGAAGTCGCGCGTGCGCACATCGACACCGAGCGCGAGCGGCGGCTGATCGGAAGTCGGCCTGACGAGATTGGGCAAAAGCGACAGCGGTAGATTATCGACCGCTTCGTAACCCATGTCCTCGAAAGCCTTGAGCGCCGTCGAGCGTCCCGCACCCGACATGCCGGTAACGATGATCAGCTTGCCGCCCGCATGCGGCGCAGCGCTCATGATGGAACCGCGGCCGGAATTTGCGGGGCAGAGCGCGGCACAAGATCGCGCAGCGCGAGGCGGAGCTTCGCCGGTGCCGAAGCCTCGAAGGGCGCAACCGCGATGGCGCGGATGCTGCAACCCAGATAATGACAGTCGCGCGGCAGCGGCATGCGCTCGATCTCGGCTGTGGGCATGAGATCGAGCACGAGACGGAGAGGCGCCGAAGCGACGCTGGGCACGGCGAGAATACCGAGGCCGCGGACCTCCATCTGGCCGGCGATCGTCGCTGGCGCGCTCATGATGATGGTGTTGCCCTCGCGTCGAAGTTCCGTCTGGTCGTCCGCCACGAGGCGCGCACCTTGATCGATCAAGCGCAGTGCAAAATCCGATTTGCCCGCGCCCGACGGGCCTCGGAGCAGAATTCCTTCGCTCCCCAGCGCAATCGCCGTGCCGTGGACTCGGATCATGCGGCGCTCTAGGTGCTCTCGGCTTTGATCAAAGTCAATCAATTTGGCAGCGCAACTTTGCGCATTTGTTACAATATAACGATATCTTGTAGGACTGGGGCGACCCGACCACAATATGTAGTCGGCACCCTGAAATGGTTTTGCTCTGCACGAGCAACTCCTAGGATCGGCTGCCGCCTCCGAAATCGGCGGGCAAATCGACCATGAAACGCGCGCCGCGAAGACGGTTCTCGCCGTCATAACGGTTTTCCGCGCGGATAGTGCCGTGATGCGCTTCGATGATCTGTTTGGAGATCGCGAGGCCGAGACCGGAATGCGTTCCGAAATCCTCGCCCTTCGGCCGCTCGCTGTAAAAGCGATCGAAGATCGCCCCGAGCTTGCCTTCGGGAATGCCGGGCCCCGCATCCTCGACGGCGATCCGAATCATATCGCCGGTGCGGCGCGCGCGCACCGTGATCGTGCCGCCAGGCGGGCTGAACGAGATGGCGTTGTCGAGAAGATTGCGGAACACGCGCACTAGCCGCTCTTCGTTGCCGCGCACATTGAGCGTCGAGCCCGAGCCGCCGACCCCGCCCGGCAGGTCGAGGGCGAGGAAGGGCGAGTCGGGATCGGCTGCATCACGGTAAACCGCGATCAGCGCCGCCAGCATCGAGCCCAGCGGCACGATCGAGCGCTCGTCGCGCGACATTTCCGCATCGAGCCGCGAAGCGTCGGAGATATCGGTAACCAATCGGTCGAGGCGCTTGGTATCCTCGAGTACCAGCCGGAGCAATTGCTTCTGCTTTTCCGGGTCGGCGACACGCAGTGTCGTCTCGACCGCGCTGCGCAGTGAGGTGAGCGGATTCTTGAGCTCATGCGCCACATCGGCGGCGAAATGCTCGATCGCGTCCATGCGGCGACGGATCGTCTCGGTCATCTCACGCATCGCCACGGAGAGATCGCCGATCTCGTCATTGCGCGAGGCCAAATCGGGAATCTCCGGCTGCGCACCGCGGCCGCTGCGCATGCGATCGGCGGCGGCCGCGAGCAGCCGCAAGGGCCGCACGATCGTGCCGGCGAGATAGATCGACAGCAGGACGGTCACTGCCAGCGAGATCAGGAACAACTCGGCGATCGAGAACCGCACCGAGCGCACGGCCTGCTCGATATCGCTGCTGCCGGCGGAGAGCAGCACCACGCCCAGGACTACCTTGTAATTCTGCACGGGCACGGCAGCCGAAATATCGAGTCCGCCACTTTGGGAGACGCTGTGCACCGCGACCGCAACCTCGCCCTGGTAGGCGCGGCCGACCGCCGGATAATCCGCCGCCGATGGCTGCGCCGCTTCGATCGCGGGCGGGTAGTCATGGCTCCACGGAATGCGCGCGATCACATCGTCGTAAAAGCTATGCGCCAGGCGAACGAGAAAATCGCTTTGGTCGGGGGGCGAAATTTCCTCGATCTGGATGGATTGCTTGGAAATACCGAGAATGCGGCTATCGGCGATCAGGAGGCCGCCCGCATCGAACAGCCGCGCGCGGATATGTGTCGGCTCGACAAGGCGGCGCACCATCTCACGCGCGCGCTCCGGCTGCAGCGCGGGGCCGGTCGGCAACGTCGGATCGACGGCTCCTTCGCCGAGCGCCGCAGCGAAGATCTTGGCTTGCGTTTTCAGCGCTTCGGTCTGCGTCGCGATAAGGTTCTGCTGGTATTCGCCGAGATAGAACAAGCCGCCGCCGAGCAGCGCGAGAGCGACGACGTTGATCGCGAGAATGCGCAACGTAAGCGGCGACAAGCGACTGCGCCGCGGCAGCTGCGGTAGTAATCGAACGGTCCAGATTTCCCGCGCGAGCTTGCGCGCGGCTGAGGCGGCGGGCACCGCCGCCGAATCGTCTTCAGCTATCGCGGTAGCGGTAGCCAACGCCGTAAAGCGTCTCAATCTGCGCAAAATCCGTGTCGACCATTTTGAATTTTTTGCGCAGGCGTTTGACATGGCTGTCTATTGTACGATCATCCACGTAGATGTGCTCGCCATAAGCGCCATCCATCAACTGATCGCGGCTCTTAACGTGGCCGGGCCGCATCGCCAACGACTTTAATAGAAGAAACTCGGTTACCGTAAGGTCAACATTCTCGCCTTTCCAAGTGCATTGATGTCGCGCCGGGTCGAGTCGCAGCTCGCCGCGCTGGATCGCCGGCTCGGCTTCGACGCCGGTGCCTTGGGCGAGCTCGCCCCGCCGCAACAGGGCGCGGATGCGCTCGACCAGCAGCCGCTGCGAGAACGGCTTCTTGATGTAGTCGTCGGCCCCCATGCGCAAACCGAGCACCTCATCGACCTCATCATCTTTCGAGGTCAGGAAGATGACCGGCATCGCGCTGTCCTTGCGCAGATGGCCGAGCAACTCCATGCCGTCCATCCGCGGCATCTTGATGTCGAGAATCGCAAGATCGGCGGGTTGCGTCGTCAGCCCTTTCAGCGCTTCCGCGCCATCGTTGTAGCTGCGAACGGTGAACCCCTCCGCTTCGAGTGCCATTTGCACCGAAGTGAGGATGTTTCTGTCGTCGTCGACCAGGGCGATCGTATTGGCCATGGAATGTTCCCTTATCGGAGTCGGCCCCTGACAAAACCTTACGCCGCACTGTGGCGGCTTTAAGGCAAGAGATGGGCGCTACGTTGTCATCGGTATTAAGGATTTTCCGTTATTTAGGTGCTTTTCCGAGCCGCTGCCAGGATACAATCCCGCGATGAGCCCGGGTGAGCCATCTGCCGCTTCCACTGCCCGCCGCCTGATGCGGGCGGTGGACCGAGCCACTTTGGCAACGATGTTGCCCGGTGCCGCGAACCCCTGGCCGTACGCATCGCTCGTGCTCGTCGCGGCGGATTACGACGCCAGCCCGTTGCTGCTGATCTCGACCCTTGCCGAGCACACGAAGAACCTGGCGCAGGACCCGCATGCCTCGCTCCTCTTTGACGGCACGCAGGGCCTCGATGATCCGCTCACCGGCGCGCGCGTCACCGTGCTGGGCACGTTAGAACCGGAAGACGATCCGGTCCGGCTACGGCGCTTCGTGGCCCGGCACCCGTCAGCTTCTCTCTATGCAGGTTTCAAGGATTTTAGGCTTTACCGCATGCAGGTGGCGCGCGCGCATCTGGTTGCCGGCTTCGGGCGGATCCATTGGATCGAGGCCGGCAACCTGCTCGGCCAGGCCGCTGATATTTCATGGCTCCGCGAGCACGAGCCGAGCATCCTCGGTCATATGAACGACGATCATGCGCCGACCATCGATTTTTATGCGCAAAATCTCCTTCACGGCAGCGGCAGCGGATGGCGACTGACCGGTGTCGACCGCGAAGGCGCTGACCTGCGCCGCGCCGGTGCCGTTGCGCGGCTCGATTTCCCGGAACCCGTGAACGACTTGGATGCAGTGCGGCAAAGTTTTGTTGCGCTTGCACAATCGGCGAAGCGCGGCGCAATGTCGCAATAGTTCGCTTATCACTCTTTCGCCAGAGGAGATTGCGCCTCCGGCCGCGCGGCGATAACTTAAAGTCTCAGGGCAGATCGTCGGCGTGACACGACGGTCGGCATTAGCCAATCGAAGCCCGTCATCATCGGAGGTTCGCCGTGCTCGCCTTCATTGTCACCGGATTAGCCGGCGGCATCGACCGTCAGCCGATAGTGGTAGCGAAGGGAGTCCGGACATGAGCCAAGCGCGTACGCGCAACAAGAAATTACTGCAATGGGTCGAAGAGGTCGCGACCAAATGCAAGCCCGACCGGGTGCATTGGTGCGACGGCTCGGCTGAGGAAGCGCAGCGGCTCTACGACGAGATGGTGGCGCAGGGCACGCTAATCCGCCTCAATCCGCAGAAGCGTCCGAATTCCTATCTCGCGCGCTCCGATGCCGCCGATGTCGCACGCGTCGAAGACCGCACCTTCATCTGCTCCGCGCATAAGGAAGATGCCGGGCCGACCAACAACTGGGTCGATCCGACGGAGATGCATGCAACGCTCGACAAGCTGTTCGAAGGCAGCATGCGCGGGCGGACAATGTATGTCATTCCCTTCAGCATGGGGCCGCTGGGCTCGCCGATCTCGCATATCGGCGTCCAGATCTCGGATTCGCCCTATGTGGTCGTCAGCATGCGGCTGATGACGCGCGTCGGCCAGAAAGTGCTCGATCTGCTCGGCGACGGCGAATACGTGCCGTGCCTGCATTCGGTTGGCGCGCCGCTTAAAGAAGGCCAGAAGGATGTGCCCTGGCCGTGCAACGCCAAGCACAAATACATCGTCCAATTCCCCGAAGAGCACACGATCCTGTCTTACGGCTCGGGCTATGGCGGCAACGCGCTGCTCGGCAAGAAGTGCTTCTCGCTGCGCATCGCCTCGGTGCTCGGCCGCGAGCAAGGCTGGCTCGCCGAGCATATGCTGATCCTGGGCATCGAGAGCCCCAAAGGCGAGAAAACCTATGTCGCGGCGGCGTTCCCCTCGGCCTGCGGCAAAACCAATCTCGCCATGCTGGTGCCGCCGCAAGGCTTCGATGGCTGGAAGGTGCGCACGATCGGCGACGACATCGCCTGGATCAAGCCGGGGCCGGACGGCACGCTGCGCGCCATCAACCCCGAAGCCGGCTTCTTCGGCGTCGCGCCGGGCACCAGCAGCAAGACCAACCCCAATGCGCTCGCGACCTTGGGCCACGACGTCATCTTCACCAACGTCGCGCTGACCGATGACGGCGATGTGTGGTGGGAAGGGCTGACCGAGCAGCCGCCGAAGCATCTCATCGATTGGCAAGGCAAAGATTGGACGCCCGATAGCCGCCGCAAGGCGGCGCATCCCAATTCGCGCTTCACCGTTTGGGCAGGGCAGTGCCCGAGCATCGATCCGGCCTGGGAAGATCCGGCCGGCGTGCCGATCTCGGCCTTCATCTTCGGCGGCCGTCTATCGACGACATTTCCGCTGGTGTTCGAATCCTTCAGCTGGAAACACGGCGTTTACCTTGCCGCCACTATGGGCTCTGAGGCGACAGCCGCCGCCGACAACCAGGCGGCGATCCGGCGCGATCCTTTCGCGATGCTGCCCTTCTGCGGCTACAACATGGCGGATTACTGGAATCACTGGTTGTCGATGGAGAAGCGCGTCAAACAATTGCCGCGCATCTACCGCGTGAACTGGTTCCGCAAGGACGAAACCGGCAAATTTGCGTGGCCGGGATTCGGCGAGAATATGCGCGTGCTGCAATGGGTCGTCGATCGCATTCACGGCCGCGCGCCGAAGCCGATCGAGAGCCCGTTTGGGCTTATGCCGCAATATCAGGATCTCAATTGGACGGGCCTGCCCTTCACACAGGATCGCTTTGCCAAGATCATGGCAGTCGATCCGGGCGAAGCAAAGCGCGAAGCTCTCGATCAGCAGGAGCTGTTCGACCGCTTCGGCAGCCGCCTGCCCTCCGAGCTCGAGGAGGAGCGGCAGAATCTTCTGTCGCGCATCGGCGCGCAGCAGGTCGCCGCCAAGTAACCCCGCTCGAAAATCGGTCCGCCCGTGTTACAACGCTCCTGAGCGATTCATGATTGATTCGGGGGGGCGACCGTGAAACACATTGTGCTGCTGCTTTTTGCTTGGCTGGCGTTGGGGCCGATAGCGGCACGCGCGGATAGCGTCGGTGTGGTGCTTATCCACGGCAAGCAAGGATCGCCCGATGCGCCGCATCTCGCCTACATTTCGCAGCAAATCGAGCACGCCGGCTTCTTGCTCGATCGTCCCACGATGTGCTGGTCGCGCACGCGGATCTTCGATCGGACGATCGCGGACTGCATGGCGGATATCGATGCCTCGATTGGAAGGCTGAAAAGCCGCGGCGCCATCGCGTTCGTCATCGTCGGCCACAGCCTTGGCGGCGTCGGCGCCCTGTATTACGGGGCGCAGCATGACGGGCTCAAAGGGATCGCCGCGCTCGCGCCCGCGCCACCGCCGGGCGTGGTGCGCCGTCCCGACGTCGCCGCCAGCATTCAAAAAGCGCAAACACTCATCGCCGGCGGCCACGGTGACGAATTCCAAAGCTTTACCGATTCGAATAGCGGCCCGCGCGGCGTCGTCACCATCGAAGTCCGCGCGACACCCAACATCTTCATGAGCTTCAACGAGATGAGGGGACCGGCCAATCTCGTGAACGACGCTACCCAGCAGAAAGCCCCGGTGCTGTGGGTCTCGGGAACGCGTGATTCCTCGCAGCTCCCGCGCTCAGCCGCTTTCGACCGCGTGCCGGCCAATCCGCTCAATCGCTATTTGCTCATCGATGCGGGGCACCTGGATACGCCCGAGGCCGCTGCCAATGCGGTGGTCGCGTGGCTGAAGGACGTCACGCAGCATTAGGGCTTTGCCGCCGGCTAATGCGCTTCTTCCCAATTCGTCGCGGCGCCGGTCTCGACCACGAGCGGCACTGATAGGCTGAGGACTGGCGCGCAGGCGCCTTCCATCACGTCTTTCGCCAGTTTCTTCACGGCCTCGACCTCGCGGTCGGGCGCTTCGAAGACGAGCTCGTCATGCACCTGCAGCAGCATGCGCGTCTTGAGCCCGGCGGCACCGAGCGCCGGCGGAATCCGTTTCATCGCGCGCTTGATGATGTCGGCGGCCGAGCCTTGCAGGGGCGCGTTGATCGCCGCGCGCTCGGAGAAGCTGCGCCGCGAGATGTTGCCGTCTTTGATGCCGGGGATATGCACGCGGCG
>DATNGE010000116.1:0-8198 GCA_035606035.1 Allostellaceae bacterium | reverse complement strand
GATGTCCGAGCTCTCGCCGCCATCGATCACCGCCGCCATGAAATTGCCGGTGGTGAGCGCGGCGATGCGCGCCGCCGTCGCGCCCAAAGGCGTGAACGAGACGAAATCATCCGGCAGGTGGCGCTGCGCCAGCACATAGCGCAGGCTGATCTCGGTCGTGTCGCCGCGGCTGATGACCCCGATCTGCTGGCCCTTCAACTGCTCGAGGCTGGTGATGTCGGGCTTGACCCAAAGCTGATAGGCCGAGCGATCCTCGCCCGTCGTCAGCACTTTCAGATGCGCGCCTTTCAGCACCGCGCTGATCGCCGCCGAGGACGAGCCGCTGAAATCGAGATCGCCCGAGATCAGCGCCGGCGTCGCGATACCGCCTTGCGCCTGCACCAGCTCGACCGCGATGCCCTCGTCGGTGAAATAGCCCTTGTCGATCGCGACGAGCAGCGGCGTGTAATCGATCGTCGGCACGACATAGGAGAAGCGGATCTTGTCTTCGGCGCGGGCGGGTGAGCACACAAGCAAAACTACCATCACGCACAATATTTTTATCGTCACCCCCGCGAAAGCGGGGGTCCAGGGAGGCAGCAGGGCACTTGCCCTAGATTCCCGCTTGCGCGGGAATGACGAAATAAATAACGCGAACGCGGCCGACTTACCCCCGAACCGCCAACGCATCGCGCATCTCCTCGACTGTCTACCCTACTGCGGCGGCTGCCAATGCGCCGCTTTCAATTCGGCGAGCGCTTTCTGGGCAAAGCTGAAATCGAACACGCCCGACGGGGCCGGCACCCTGTCCTTGGGCAACTCGAGCATCTCTGCGCGCAGCGCGACATCGAGCGCTTGTGCGTCTTTCGGCATGGTGCCGGTATCGGTGAGCGAATCAATGAGATTGTCGTATTCGGTGCCGATTGCCTCGGCGTTGCTCTGCCCGTGCTTCAACAGGCTCGCGATCGTCGCGGCGCGCGACGCCTTCACCGTCAGCACGCCTTTGAGGAGCGCGCGCACCATGCGTTTGACGAGATCTGGGTTCTTGGCGATCAGCGCGTCCGACGTGGCGAGCGCGTTATAGGTCATCGTGATCTCTTTGCGGAGATCGACGACAAGGTGGAGACTGCCGAGCCTGCCGCTCGCGCGCATCTGCTCGACTTCGCTGGCATTGAGCAGAGCCGCGGGAAAACTGCCCGACGCGATCGCCGCGAAACGCGCGATGCCCGTGCCGAGCGGCGCATAGGAAACGTAGTCTTCGGGCAGCTTGTGCTTGGTGAGGTAGTAGCGGATCGCGATCTCGGTCGTGTCGCCGCGACTGATGATGCCGATCAGCTTGTCTTCGAGATCCGCGAAGGTCTTGATCCCCGGCTGTGCCCAGATCTGCATCGCGGGATGCGCGTCGACGACGAGCAGCACCTTGAGCTTCGCGCCTTTGAGGATCGCGCTGATCGCGACCGAGCCCGAGCCGGTGAAATCGATATCGCCGGCGATCAGTGCCGGCACCGCCGCGCCGCCGCCCGCCTGCTGCAGATCGATATCGATGCCTTCTTCCTTGAAATAACCCTTATCGATCGCGAGGAAGTCGTCGGCATATTCGACCGAGCTCAGCACATAAGAGAGCCGGACTTTGTCGGCGGCGTGCGATGCGCTCGCGCCCAATAAGCACGCGATTCCGAAAAGAATTCCAAACAACACAAAGCGGATTTGTGCGTCACCCCCTCCCTTCCCTCCCCCTTCAAGGGGGAGGCGGTTCTTATTGATGCGATGATGCGATCCCCTCCCCCCTTGAGGCGGAGGGTCGGGAAGGGGGGCCGAGTAGTGACTAGAGCGGGGCGTATTCCGCACGCTGTTCACGGTTTCCAATTCTCTTTCTTGAGTTGCGCGGCCGCTTCCTTGACGAAGCTGAAATCGAAGAAGGTCGACGGCGGCGCCAAACCCTTGGGATCGATGCCGAGCATCTCGGCGCGCACTTTCAGCTCGAGCGCCTGATCGGCGTCGCTCGTTACTGCGGTCGGCGACATGGTCTGGGCGAAATCGGTGTAGTTCTGCTCGGCTGCGTCCTGGCTCGCGCCGTGCTTTATCAGCGAGGCGACGGTCGAAGCGCGGTCGCCGCGCACGACGGCGAGCCCTTTCATCAGAGCCAGCACCGTCCGCTGCACCAGTGACCGATTCGAGGCGATGAGGGCGTCGGAGGTCGCATAACCGCCGAACACCATATGAACCTCTTTGTTGAGGTCGATCAGCATGTGGAGCTTGCCGAGCTTCTGCGCCTTCTTCATATCGGCGACCTGGCTCGTGTCGATGAGCGCGCCGGGGAAGTTGCCGGACTGGATCGCGGCGACCCGCGCGATCCCCGGCCCCAGCGGTGTATAGGCAAGGAAATCGTCGGGCAGGTTGCGCTTGGCGAGGATGTAGCGCAGGCCGATCTCGGTCGTGTCGCCGCGGCTGATGATGCCGATCTGCTTGCCTTTCAGATCTTCGAATTTCTTGATCACGGGCTGCACCCAGAGCTGGAAGCCCGATTGGTCGGAGCCGACGAAAATGGCCTTGAGATGCGCACCCTTCATGTCGGCGCTGATCGCGACCGACGGCGAGCCTGAGAATTGCAGATCACCCGAGATCAGCGCCGGCGTCGCGACGCCGCCGCCTGCCTGCACCATCTCGACCTCGATGCCTTCCTTGGCGAAATAGCCCTTGTCGGCGGCAACGAAGAGCGCGCCGTAATTCACCGTCGGCACGACATAGGACATCTTGATTTGATCGAGCGCGAAGGCCGGCGTGGCAGCAATCAGCGCCGCGGCGAGCGCGAGAGCAAGACGTTTCATGGCGATCGACTCCCTGTCTTCGGTTTCCAGTTTTCCGCCTTGAGTTCGGCGGCGGCCTTTTTGACGAAGCTGAAATCGAACACGTCGGCGATGGGCTTGGGCGGCACCCCCAGGAGCTCGCCGCGCAGCTTCAACTCGAATGCCTGATCCTCTTCCGGCATCGTGCCGGTATCGGTGAGCTCGGGCGCGGTCGCGTCGTAATCGACGCCGGCGGAATCGCGATCGGCGCCGTGCTTTACGATTGAATCGATCGTCGCCCCGCGGGCCGCCTTGGCAAGCGCGATGCCCTTCAAGGCGGCGCGCATCACGCGGCGCACGATATCGGGATGCGATGCGATCATCGCATCGCTCGTCGCGATGCCGCTGAAGGTCATGTGCACGCTGTCGCGGAAATCGGCGAGCTGATGCAGCCCCTGGCCGCGACCCGAGGCTTTGAGTTGCGCCGTCTCGATAACGCCGAGGATGCTCGCCGGATAAGAGCCCGAGGCGAGCGCCGCGAGCCGCGCCGTGCCCGTGCCGAGCGGCGTGAACGAGACGTAATCCGACGGGAAGCCTTGCTTGACGAGGAAATAGCGCATCGCGATCTCGGTCGTATCGCCGCGCGTGATGACGCCGACGGCTTTGCCTTTGAGATCGGCGACCGTCTTGATGTCGGACTGCGCCCAGAGGAGATAGGGCGCGCGATCGTTGGTGATGAACAGCACTTTGAGCTTCGCGCCTTTAAGGATCGCGCTGATCGCGGCGCCCGGCGAGCCGGTGAAATTGAGATCGCTCGCGATGAGCGCCGGCGTCGCGACGCCGCCGCCCGCCTGCACGAGTTCGACATCGAGTCCCTCATCGGTGAAATAGCCCGCATCGTAGCCGAGGAGGAGATCGGCATACTCGGTCACCGCTACGACGAAGCTGATCTTCACCTTGTCGGCGGCCGAGACGGGCGCGGCGATGAAGAGCGCTAACCAGAAAAATACTATCGCGACGCGACACCCCCCTCCCCAACCCTCCCCCTCAAGGGGGGAGGGGGAAGAGCACGTGGAATCCTCTCCCCCCTTGAGGGGGAGGGCTAGGGAGGGGGGTACGAGCCGCATCAACTCAATTTCTCCCGATCGCCGGTCGCCAATTCTCCGCCTGCAATGCGGCGGCCGCCTTCTCCACGAAGCTGAAATCGAAGACCTCGGCGGATTTCTTGAGCTGCGCGCGCGGAACGCCGAGGAGATCGCCGCGCAGCTGCAACTCCACGTTCTCGTTCTGCAGCGAGGTCGTGCCGGTCGGATCGAAGAGCGCGACGCTCGCATCATATTGCGCGGCGGCTTGCTTGGCGTCGCTCGCGCCATGCGCGACCATCGCCGCGATGGCGTCGGCGCGCGAGGCTTTGGTCAGCGTCATGCCCTTGAGAATGCCGCGCAGCACGCGGCGCACGAGATCGGGCTTTTCGGCGATCGTCGCGTCACGCGCGGCGAGACCGCTGAACACCATGCGCACGTCCTTGGTCAGATCGGCGAGGAGATGCAGCCGCTCGAACTTGCCCGTCGCCTTGAGCTCCTCCATCTCGTTGACGCCCAAGAGCGCCGCCGCATAAGTCCCCGACACCATGCCGGCGATGCGCGCGGTGCCGGTGCCGAGCGGCGTATAAGCGACGAAATCGCCCGGCAGCTTGTGATTGGAGAGGTAATAGCGAAAGGCGATTTCGCTGGTATCGCCGCGGCTGATGATGCCGACCTGCTTGCCTTTCAGATCCTCGAAAGTCTTGATCTCGGGCTGCGCCCAGACCTCGAAAGCCGGGCGGTCGCTGGTGACGAAAAGCACGCGCAGCTTCGCGCCTTTGAGGATCGCGCTGATCGCGACCGAGCCCGAGGTACTGAAATCGAGATCGCCGGCGATGAGAGCCGGCGTCGCGACGCCGCCGCCTGCCTGCACCAGCTCGGCTTCGATGCCGTCCTCGGCGAAATAGCCTTTGTCGATAGCGAGGAAGAGCGGCGCGTAATAGGGCGCGGGCTCGACATAGTTGATCTTGATGTGATCGAGAGCGCGAGCCCGCGATGCGCCCGACAAAGCGACAACCGACGCAATCATGGCCGCGACCGGCCAGCGTTTCATTCTTCTCCTCCCCGCGCGGCGATGGTGCCCCATGAGGCCCGGCGAGGCAATCGCTACATCGTGCGCGGGAATCCATTCATCGCAAAAGCGATCACCTTCTTCATGACCGTGGGCAACGCTTGAGTGTCGAGCGCATCGGGCTGCACCCACACGCCTTCCACCTTGGTCGCGCGCGTCTTGCCGGTCAGCACCATGAGTTCGAGATCAAAATGTGTGAAGCTGTGCCGCACGACGCCGGGCAGCGCCGACCAGCGCGCGCTGACCGGCGCCGCTTTCTCGGCGGCTGCACGATCGAGCGCGCCGCTCACCCAGTCGCTCGATGGCACTTCCATCATGCCGCCGAGCAGGCCTTTCGCCGGGCGGCGGCGCAGCAGCACCGCACCATCGCCGCGGACCGCCAAGAAGGCGACGCCGCGGCGCAAAGGCTTGGCGCGCTTCGCTTGCCGCGCCGGCAATTCCTCGGCGATGCCCTCGATCCGCGCGCGGCATTCAGCGCGCCACGGGCAGAGCACGCATTTGGGCTTTTGCGGTGTGCAGATCGTCGCGCCAAGATCCATCGCCGCTTGTGCGAAATCGCCTGGGCGATCCTGCGGCACCAGGGCCGCGGCGCGCTGGCGCAGTTCCGGCTTCGCATCGGGCAGCGGCGTCGTCACCGCATAAAGCCGCGCGATGACGCGCTCGATATTGCCATCGACCGGCGCCGCGTGGCGGTTGAAGGCGATCGCCGCGATCGCCGCGGCGGTATAAGCGCCGATACCCGGCAGAGTCAGCAACTCGGCTTCGCTCGCCGGGAATTTGCCGCGATAGCGCGCGACCACCGCTTGCGCGCAGGCATGGAGATTGCGCGCCCGCGCGTAATAACCCATGCCCTGCCAGGCATGGAGCACGTCGTCGAGCTGCGCCGCCGCAAGCGCTTCGATCGTGGGCCAGCGTTCAAGAAAGCGCGCGAAATAGGGCCCGACTGTCGCGACGGTGGTCTGCTGCAGCATGATCTCGCTAAGCCAGACGCGATAAGGATCGACTTGCTCGCCCGGCAGCGCGCGCCACGGCAAGCGGCGGCGATGCCGGTCGTACCACTCGAGCAGCAGCGCCGCGCGATCTTTAATCGTCGCAGCGCCACGCGGTTTTTTCTGTGGATGCTTCGCCGCGGCCATTCGACACGAGGATGCCGGAAACGCTAGCATCGCCGCAATCTTCGAGAGGAGAGCGAGTGGAGAAACGGCGGGGCGGCTTGCGCGCCATAGGCGCCGAGATCCCGCGCATCGCCGGCGCGGCGCTGGGCAAGCGCGGCTTCGGCGAGGCGCAGCTCGTGACGCAATGGGAAGCGGTGATCGGACCGGAGCTCGCGCAGAAACTCTCGCCCGAGCGCCTTACCTTTCCCCGCGGCGAGCGGCGCAACGGCACGCTGCGGCTGCGCGTCGCGTCGGCCTTCGCGACCGAGGCGCAGCATCTCGAACCGGTGCTGATCGAGCGCATCAATGCGTTCTTCGGCTATGGCGCGGTCGCGCGACTCGCCTTCGTCCAGGGCCCTCCGCTCACCGCCGCGCCCACGCCACCCCGCCTCCGCCCGCTCAGCGCCGAGGAACAGCGCGCCATCGACGCCCGAGTCGCTGGAGTCGCGGACCCCGAATTGCGCGCCGCCTTGGCGCGACTCGGCAGCGCCCTTGCGGGATCGCGGCACGATTGAGCCGTTTGCTTGCATTTACACGGCGAGTCACAATAGCATCAACATCTAGTAGTTCTGAGGGTGCGCATGCGTAAAATCTGGTTGGCCCTTGCGGCTTTCGCGTTGCTCGGCGGCCTCACCGCCGCCTCGCCTGCCCACGCGCTCGAGGCGCCGCAGGTGAAACCCGATGATCGCGTGCTCGGTAAGGCGGACGCACCGATCACGATCTTCGAATTCTTCTCCCTCACCTGCCCGCATTGTGCCGATTTCGAAGAGCACTCCTATCCGAAGCTCAAGCAGGAATGGGTGGATACCGGCAAGGCGAAGATCGTCTATCGCGACTACCCGCTCGACCAGAACGCGTTGAAAGCGGCGATGGTCGCGCGCTGCGCGCCGCCCGAACGATACGCCGCCTTCGTCGAGGTGCTGTTCAAACAGCAGCTCGTCTGGGGCGTGCAGAAAGACCCGACCGACGCGCTCAAAAAGATCGCGGCCCTCGGCGGCATCGGCGCCGAGCAGTTCGATAAATGCATCAACGATCAGGATCTCTCGAAGCAGATCGTCGCCGAGGAATACGAGGCGCAAACGAAATTCGGCGTCGAATCGACGCCGACCTTCTTCATCAACGGCAAGAAAGTCGTCGGCGCACTGCCCTATGACGATTTCGTCAAGCAGATAAACGACGCGAGCCATGCCGCGCTCCCCGGCGCCGCGACCCCGGTCTCGCAAACCGCCGAAGCGCCCGCCGCGTCGGCGCCGGCATCGTCCGCGACCGCGTCGCTCCTCGACAAAATCAAAGGCTGGTTCCGCTGAGATGCAATTCGCAAAGTTAAGGCTCAGCGGCTTCAAGTCCTTCGTCGATCCGACCGAGCTCATCATCGATTCCGGCCTGACCGGCATTGTCGGCCCGAATGGCTGCGGCAAGTCGAATCTTGTCGAGGCGCTGCGCTGGGCAATGGGTGAGAACTCGGCCAAACGCATGCGCGGCGGCGAGATGGACGACGTCATCTTCGGCGGTACCGGCGCACGGCCGGCGCGCAACATTGCCGAGGTCACACTCGCTCTCGACAATCCATCGCGCGACGCGCCGAAGCCTTACGACGAGATCCCGGAACTCGAGATCGTGCGCCGCATCGAGCGCGGCATGGGCTCGGATTACCGCATCAACGGCCGCGAAGTGCGCGCGCGCGACGTGCAGCTACTCTTCGCCGATGCCGCGACCGGCGCGCATTCCGCCGCTCTCGTGAGCCAGGGCCGGGTCGGGGCGATCATCAACGCCAAGCCGTCCGAGCGCCGCGTTCTCCTCGAGGAAGCCTCGGGCATCAGCGGGCTGCATTCGCGCCGCCACGAAGCCGAGCTGCGCCTCAAGGCCGCCGAGAACAATCTCACCCGTCTCGACGATGTGCTGCGCGGCCTCGCCGAGCAGCTCGAAGGCTTGAAGAAGCAGGCGCGCCAGGCCAATCGCTATCGCCGCCTGTCCGATCACATCCGCCGCGCCGAGGCGGTGGTGCTGCATCTCAAATGGCAGCGCGCCGTCGCCGAGCACGAAGCCGCCGCCGCGCGCTTCCGCGCCGCCGAGATCGAGGTCGCCGACCGCACCGGCGGCGCGCTCGCCGCCGAGCGCGAGCGCG
>DATNGE010000115.1:0-3904 GCA_035606035.1 Allostellaceae bacterium | reverse complement strand
AGAGGCCGCTCGACGACGACGGCGGTCTCGACCTCCTTCCCGTCCTGATCGACGCCGATGACGCGATGGGTCAGGCGCGGATCATCCGGATCGGGACGGATGGCGAATTCTTTCATGAATAAGATGATGGGGCGCGGTGATGGCTTTCGCAAGCGCGCTTGCCAGCGCCAGCGCTTCCCACGATGATGGGCGCCAACAAGAAGCGTGGCTTTCAGGGAGAAAAAATGATGCGCGCGTATTGGGCGATCCTTGCAGGAACCATCATCGCGGGAGGGGTGCTCAGCGTGCCCGCTTTCGCTGAGGATCTCGTCCGTGTCGGCAATCCCGCCGGCGATGATTTCCATTTCTCCTTTGCCAATGTCGGCACCGATGCCGGCATCTTCAAAAAGAACGGGCTCGAGCTCCAGATCACCGCGCTCGCCGGCGGCGCCAAGCTGCATGCGGCGATGACCGCCGGCAGCCTCGATATCGCGCTCGGCGCCGGCACCGATTTCGGCCTCATTGTCAAAGGCGCGCCGGAGAAGGGCATCGCGGCGCTCGCGAGCAAGCCTTCGAACATCGTGATGCAGGGGAACACCAAAAACGGCATCACCACCATCGCGGCGCTCAAAGGCAAGAAGGTCGCCGTATCGAGCGTCGGCGCCCTCACCTATTGGATGGCGCAGAAGCTGTCGCAGCATGAAGGCTGGGGGCTCAACGGCGTCGAAATCGTCGCGACCGGCGGCGGCCAGGCCAATGTCGCGGGCTTCGAGACTGGCAGCCTCGACGCCGCCGTCACCTCGCTTGAAGCGGCGCTGCGTGTCGAGCAAGCCGGCAAGGGAAAGATCCTGCTCTCCTTCGGTGATATCGTCGATCCCTTCATCGCGCATGTGATCTACGCGACCAACGACATGATCGCGCAGCATCCCGACACGATCCGCCGCTTCCTCAAGGCGTGGTTCGAAACCGTCGCCTACGGGCAGGCCCATAAAGCGGAGACGATCAAATATTCGCAGGCGGTGACGCTGCTCGACGATACGCTCGCGAGCAAGGTCTACGACACCGAATTGCCGACCTTCTCGACCGATGGCCGCTTCGATCCGAAGGCCGTCGAAGCCGTCAAGCAGGCAATGCTCGATCTCGGCACGGTCAAGGAGAAGCCCGACGACAAGGTACTCTTCACCGAAGAGTTGCTGCCTAAGAAATGACGTTGCTCACGGCTTCTTGTCGGCCTCGGGATGGAAGAGCTTTTGCCCCGCCAGCTCATAGTCGCCGATCGCCTGCTGCCCAGCCAATGAGGCGAGCCAATCGGCGAATTGCTTGGCGAGGGCGAGCTTCGCTTGGCCGTGGAGCTTCGGGCTGAGCTCGATCACGTCATAGCGATTGATCAGGCGCGCATCGCCTTCGAGCAGAATGGCGAGGTCGCGCCGGTTGTTGAAGCTGAGCCAGGTGCCGCGATCGGAGAGCGTATAGGCGTCCATGCCCGCCGCCGCGTTGAGCGCGGCGCCCATGCCGCCGCCGATATCCTTGTACCAGGCGCCGGCCTTCGTGATATCGAGATCGGCGGCCTTCCAAAGCCGCTTCTCGAGCGCGTCGGTGCCGCTCTTGTCGCCGCGCGAGACGAAAGGCGCGTTTGCGCTCCAGATCGATTTGAAAGCGGCGACGACATCGCGTCCCCCCTTGAGCTTTGCTGGATCCGCGCCCGGGCCGACGATGATGAAATCGTTCCAAGCGATCTCGCGACGGTTGACGCCGTGTCCTTCATCGATGAATTTCTGCTCGGCATCGGGATCGTGCACCAGCACGAGATCGGCGTCGCCGCGCCGCGCGACATCGAGGGCCTGGCCGGTGCCAAGCGCCACGACATGCACGTCGATGCCGCTCGCCTGTTTGAAGAGCGGCAGGATGTGCGTCAGCAGTCCGCTATTGTCGACCGAAGTCGTCGAGGCCAGCGTGACGAATTTGTCCTCGGCACGAGCCAGGCGCTGCCCGACAAAGAGAACGAGCGCGCAGAGGATCAAGGCCGCGAGCAAAAAACGCGTCATTTAACATCCTTCCGATCGGCGAGCGCAAAAGCGATGCCGTTGAGTAGGATGCTGATCATAATCAGCACCAAGCCGAGCGCCAGCGCGAGCGGCAGATTGCCCTTGCTCGTCTCGAGCATGATGGTCGTCGTCATCGTGCGCGTGACGCCTGCGATATTGCCGCCGACGATGACGATCGCGCCCACCTCGGAGATCGCGCGACCAAGCGCGGCGAGCACCGCGGTCAGGACCTGCCGCCGCGCGATCAGCAGGAGATGCGGGATGATCTGGAAACCGGTCGCGCCCGCGACCTGGAACGCGTCGCCGTGCTTTGCCCATTGTTCCTGCGCCGCGCGATGGACGATCGCGACCACGATGGGGGTGGTCAGCACGGCTTGCACCAGCACCATCGCGCCCGGCGTATAGAGCAGGCCGAAGCGGCCGAGCGGCCCCGCACGTGATAGGAGCAGATACCCCGCGAGGCCGACCAGCACCGGCGGCAAGCCCAGGAGCGAATTCACGAGTATCACGAGCGTACGTCGGCCGGGAAACGGATAGATCGCCAGTGCCGCCCCTGCCGGCAATCCGATGAGGATGGCAATGCCGACTGCGAAAGCGCTGACCCAGAGCGAGAGCGCGATGATGGCGTACAGCGTCGCATCGCCGCGGAAGATCAGCGTCAGCGCCAGCTCGGTCGCATCGCCAAAATCGCCCATTCCCCCGCCCGATAGGATCGCCCTCTTCGCTTCTCGCTCCTGCGCCAAGGGCTATATGTCGCCCTACATAGCGGATTTGCCCGCATTGTCAGGGCTTTCCTGGGATACTATCTTATCCTGGTGATTGATCCATTCGGCCGGCATATCTCCTATCTGCGCGTTTCGGTGACGGATCGCTGCGACTTCCGCTGTGTCTATTGCATGGCTGAAGACATGACCTTCTTGCCCAAGGCCGAGATCCTGTCGCTTGAAGAGCTCGATCGGTTGTGCAGCGCCTTTATCCGCAAGGGCGTCAAGAAGCTGCGCCTGACCGGCGGCGAGCCGCTGGTCAGGCGCAACATCATGAGCCTCTTCCGCTCGCTCGGCCGCCATCTCGAGACCGGCGGCCTCAATGAACTCACCGTCACGACCAATGGCAGCCAGCTTGCACGCTATGCCGACGAACTCAAATCCGCCGGGGTCAAGCGCATCAACGTCTCGCTCGATACGCTCGACCCCGAAAAATTCACCGCCATCACGCGCTGGGGCAAGCTCGACCAGGTGCTAGGCGGGCTCGATGCCGCGAAACGCGCCGGGCTCGGGGTCAAAATCAACGCGGTCGCGCTCAAAGGCGTCAACGACGACGAATTCGATCGCCTCATCGGCTGGTGCGGCGAGCAGGGCTTCGACCTGACGCTGATCGAGGTCATGCCGATGGGCGATATCGGCGGCGAGACCCGCATCGATCAGTATCTGCCGCTATCGCTCGTGCGCGGCCAGTTGCAGCGCCATTGGACGCTGGACGAGACCGATTATCGCACCGGCGGCCCGGCGCGTTATTACAACGTGCGCGAGACCGGCCGCCGCATCGGCTTCATCACGCCGATGACGCATAATTTCTGCGAGAGCTGCAACCGCGTCCGCCTCACCTGCACCGGCACTCTTTATATGTGCCTCGGCCAGCACGACAGTGCCGATCTGCGCTCGCCGCTGCGCGAGTCGGCGAGCGACACGCTGCTCGATGCGGCGATCGACGAGGCGATCGCGCGCAAGCCCAAAGGGCATGATTTCATCATCGACCGCCGGCACCAGCGCCCCGCGGTCGCCCGCCACATGAGCGTGACCGGCGGCTAATCGACTGGCTTTCGCGGAAAATCAAAACCTACTCCCCGTCTTCCGAAGCACCGTGGGGCGGCTGATGCAATC
>DATNGE010000114.1:0-4229 GCA_035606035.1 Allostellaceae bacterium | reverse complement strand
CGGCGCCGGCAATCTTGCCGAGATCGGACACGCCGGTGTAGTCGGTCGGAACGAAGGCCAGGAAGCCGACCGCGGTCGCCATCGCCGCGACACTGAGCGGCCCGCCAATCCCGCGGCCGGTGCGGCGCAGCGCCTCGATGAGATCGTCAATGCGGAAGCGCTCGTCGCGATAGCGCACGCTGAATTGGATGCCGAAATCGACGGCGATGCCGACAAAGAGCACCGCGAAGGCTACAGAGATCGGATTAAGCGCCTGAACCGCGAGCGCGGCGAAGCCGCCGGTGATGACGAGGCCGATAATGAGCGTGCCGAGGATGGCTCCGACCAGCCGCAGGGACTGCAAGCCGAGAAGAAGCCACAGGCAGAGCAGGCTGAGTGAGAGGATGGCGGAGAAAGTCGCGCCTTCCGACAGCGAGGAGAGCTGCGCATCCGAGAGTGCGACCTCGCCGGTGATGCGTACGCGCACGCCGCGAACCGGCGTGAGACCAAGCGATGTGGCCTGGGCGCGGATTACGCGGGTCGCGCGCTCCCCCGGCTGCAGCGCGTTGTAATCGAGCACCGGCTGCACCAGGATGAAATGACGGAGCTCGCGAGGATCGGCATTGCGCCCGCTGAGCAGGGTCTGCCAAGAGAGCGGCGCGTATTTACCTTGCAGCGCCGCCTCGATCGCCGCCGAGATCGCGGTGAACGGGCCGTCGAGGTCGCTGGCGGGAACCTCGCCATGCTCGGCCCCCTGGGCGAGAAGATCGAGCGTGCCGAAAACCCCGCTGAGGCTCGGATCGGAGGCAAGTGTGCCAAGCAGCGGTTGCGCGCCGATCAGCTGATCGGCGAAGTTCTGGAGCTCCTGCTTCGGCATGAACAGCAGGCCGTTCTTGGCGAAGAAATCGCCGCCTCCCGGAATGCGGATGTTCCTGAAGAGGTCGGGCCGTTGCCCCAGCCGCTCGGCCAGCGCGGCGGTCGCATCGGAAGCCTGATCCGGCGTCGCGCCATCGATCACGATGGCCATGAGATCGCTGTTTTGCGGAAACGCCTGATCGAGCGCGCGCTCCTGCTGCCGCCAGGGCTGATCGCTCGAGATCAGCTTGCCGAGATCGGTATCGATGCTGAGATTCGTTGCGGCATAGAAGCCTGCGACGACAGCAAGCGCCACATAGAACACCGCCACGACCAGGGCGTGACGGCGACAGGCATCGACGATGCGCGCGGCGAGTTCTCCCATGGCAGCTCAGCTATCGCTTTCGCTTGCCGGAAAACGGATCGCCGGACGCTCGGTCATGCCGCCCTTAATAAGGTGCCCGCGGGGGAGGGCAAGCGCAATTTCGCCCACGATAGTTCCACCGGGTACGCCGCCGAATATTCTTAGTTCCGCGGCGGCGGTGCTGCGAAACGGAAGAATTCCTCGCGCGTAGCAGGCATAACGAGAATCTCGGGCTTTTTCGGCAGAGTTTCGCGCGACAGCACGATATGTGGCTCTTCGTTGTGCTCCACCGGGAAACGGTCGCGCATGCGGCTGAGGAAATTCTGCAATTGGCTCGGGCCGAAATAATGAATCGGGATGATGAGTTGCGGCTTGATCTGATCGATCACCTCGATGACGTCATATTGCGAGAGCGAATACGCGCCGTCGATCATCGGCAACAACACGTCTATCTGGCCGAGCGCGGCGAGATGCTCGGGCGTTAGCGTGTGCTGTAAATGACTCAAATGCGCGATGCAGAGATCGGCGACCTCGAAGACGAAGATCGAATTGCCGTTGAACTCGGTGCCGCCACTGAAGAAATTGCGTACATTGGTCGGGATGTTGCGCACGCGCACGTCTTTGACCGTTAAATCCCAGTGCGGCGGACCGTCGCCAGTATCCCAGCCGCGCAGCACGTTGGGAATACGCGGGTCGGGATGATTGGTGTAATGCGTGTCGTGGAAATGATTCATCGTCGCGATATCGGGCGGAAACGACGGCAGAAAATAATCGTTGAGATCGGTGACGATCGTAACGCCCTGCGGACTTTTGAGCAGCACGCTCGCATGACCGATAAAGGTAAGATCGACATTACCGGCGACGGCATCTGCCAGTGTGTAAGTCGCCAACGTGAGCCGCGGCCGCGGCTGCAGCGCGATGTTGGGCTGGCAGCCGGCGGCAAGGGCATAGGGGGGCACCAAAAACGCGATACCGAAAAGCCAGGATACGATGCGTCGGAACATCGAGGCCTCCAGCCGAGAGTGCTGGCCATTATTATGCGGCGATCCGGCTCGGACGCCAGGGCGACACAACCATTTTGTCATCGGAATTTTCGTTGCGCCGGGCGCGGCCGCGTTGTTTGCTAACGAAGAATTGAACGAGGTTTTTCATGGCCGCTTCCTCGCGCTCTACGGTCTTGCAACTCGCCGCCGCGCTCGATTCCGGCAGGACGACCAGCCGCGCGCTTGTCGATGAGGCACTGGCGCGGATCGCCGATCCTGCCGGCGAGGGCAGGCGCAGCTTCATAAAGGTCTACGCCGAGCCGGCGCGGCAGGCGGCCGATGCGCAGGACGCGCTGCGCCGCGCCGGCTACAAGGCATCGCCGCTCGCCGGCTTGCCGGTCTCGATCAAGGATCTCTTCGATATCGTCGGCGAGCGCACGCTAGCCGGGTCCAAAGCGCGCGATGAGGCGCCGGTCGCGGCGCGCGACGCAGCGGTCGTCGCGCGACTCAAAGCCGCGGGTGCGGTGATCGTCGGCCGGACCAACATGACCGAATTCGCGTTCTCGGGTATCGGCATCAATCCGCATTACGGCACGCCGGGCAATCCGTGGGATCGCAAACGCATTCCCGGCGGCTCGTCCTCGGGCGCGGCCGTCTCGGCCGCCGATGAGCAATGCGTGGTCGCGATCGGCAGCGATACCGGCGGGTCGGTACGCATTCCCGCTGCGCTTTGCGGCTTGGTCGGCTTCAAGCCGACGCAAAACCGCGTGCCGCTCGACGGCGCGTTTCCACTATCGACGACGCTCGATTCGATTGGCCCGCTCGCGAACAGCGTGGCCTGCTGCGCCATCACCGATGCCATTATGGCGGGCAAGGCGCCGATCGTGCCGGCATCGCTTGGGGCAGCGGGTCTACGGCTTGGCATCCCGCGCAACACCTATCTCTTCGATGATCTCGACGCCGAAGTGGCCGCCGGCTTCGAGCGCGCTTGCGCGGTGCTGTCGCGTGCGGGTGCGCAGCTTTTCGATCAGCCGCTGCCCGAGCTGGCGGAATATGCGACGATTAACGCCAAGGGCGGCTTCTCACCGCCCGAAGCGTACAATCTCCACCGCGAACTTCTGGCGCGGCGCGGCGACGAGTATGACCAGCGCGTGCGCTTGCGCATTGCGCGCGGTGCCGAGATGACCGCCGCCGATTATGTCAAGCTGATCGCGGATCGCGCGCGTTTCATCGCTGCCGTGGATGCGCGGGTGGCAGGCTGCGATGCGCTCATCGTGCCAACCGTCGCCGCGGTCGCGCCCCCGATCGCCGCCCTCGCGGAGGATGCGGAGTTCTATCGCCTGAACACGAAGATTCTCCGCAATCCGAATGTCGTCAATTTCCTCGACCGCTGCGCGATCACGCTGCCGGTATCGCGGCCGGGCGAGGCGCCGGTCGGACTGATGCTGATCGGCGCGCATGGCGGCGACCGGCGGCTCCTCGCCATCGCACTGGGGGTGGAGCCGGCGCTCGCAGCCGCCTGAGGCACTCAGCCGCTTTCGAGCCGAACCGGGCGATAGCGGATGAGCTTCATGAGTTGCGCCATGACTTCCGCAAGCGTGCCGCCGGTGGCGATCCGCTGACCGCCGGTCAGCAAGGCGTAATCGCCGCGCCGGCTGGCGCCGGGCGCGGTCTTCATCACCGTAAAGATCGGCAGTTCCTGAGTCCGGCGGAACATCGAGAACAGTACCATCCCCTCGCGCTGGTCGATCGCATAGTCCCGCCACTCGCCCCGCATCACTTGGCGTGTATAGAGAGAAAGGAGCTGGTTCAGCTCGCCGCGCGTGAAGAACACGCGCTTGCTCCGGCGCAGATCGTTGAGACGGAAAACGTTGTTCATGGGGGCGCAGCTAACAGGCGGGTCATCTTTCTCGGGCCCTGAGTTTTTCCGATTTTTGCGGCGAAATCCAGCGCCGCCCGGCGGCAAAAGTTTGCGCCTTTTGGCGCCAGCCGCTATGGTGGCAGGCCTCTGCCCATATGGATTTGCTTTGAGCGATATCTTTCGGGAA
>DATNGE010000113.1:0-18422 GCA_035606035.1 Allostellaceae bacterium | reverse complement strand
ATCGTCGATTTCAAGCCCGGCGGGGGGACCGACGTGCAGGCGCGCTATTTCGCGGCGCGCTTCGGCAAGTTCATCCCGGGCGAGCCGCGCATTGTCGTCACCAACCTCTTCCCGATCCCGTCCGGCCGCAATTTCACCTGGAACGCCAAGCCCGACGGCACCTCGATCTCGTTTCTCGCAGCGGCCGATGTCGGCACCGAGCTGATCGACCCGGCGGCACAGTTCCAGAGCAACAAATTCGAATATATCGGCGCGCACACCGCACGCGATCTGATCCTTTATGTTCGGAACACTGTGCCCTATGCGTCGCTGCACGATTCGCATGGCGGCAAGGTGCCGATCAGCATCGCGCTGCCGATTTCGCAGCCGGAAGATCTCTCGGGCATCGGCTTGGCAACGGCGCTGCTCTCCTTGTGGTTCGACGCGCCCTTGAAGATCACGCCGATTGCCCAGACCGGATCGAGCGACACGCTCTTGATGCTCGAGCGCGGCGACATCAACGGCTGGGTCGGCGGGGCGCAATGGTACGTGCTGCCAAAGCTGCGTCCGGGCTGGCTGAAGAGCGGCTATCTCAAGCCGATCGCCGATATGGGCAATCCCGATACCGAGCCGCACGCCAATGCCGAGATCAGCCTTTCCGTCCCGAATGCGATCACTTGGTTGAACGACGATCAGAAGAAAATCTGGCGGGCGCTGGTCATCTCGCAGGTGCTGACCGGCAAGGCGCTCGCGACCTCGCCGAAAACGCCGCCCGCCGTGTTGAAGATTTTGCGCGATGCCTATGTCGCCGCCTTCAAGGACCCCGATTTCACCGCCGGCGTCGAGAAGATCCAGCAAGAGCCGGTCGATCTCATTCCCGGCGACAAGCTGCAAGAGATGGTCGAAACCTCGCTCGCCGAGTTCAAAGACCAGCTGCCAGCGTATAAAGCGCTGCAGAAGGAGATCTTCGAGCGCTATGTGAAAGGGCTTTAGCGGGCGATGGAAGGTATCCTGGCCGGGCTCGCTTGGCTCGGAACCTCGACCTACTGGCTGGCTTTTTTCGCCGCGGTTTTCATGGCGGCGGCGGCCGGGCTGGTTCCCGGCCTTTCCGCGACCCTGCTGATGGCGCTCGCCGTTCCGTTCATCGTCTTCAACATCCAGGACCCGGTCATCGGCATCGTGATGCTGGCGACGATCACGGCAGTCGAGGAGATTCTCGACGTCCTGCCGATCGTCGCGCTCGGCTATCCCGGCGTCGGCCAGGTAACCTTTCTCGAAGCGCGCCCGCTGGTGGCGCGCGGCTATGCAGCGCGCACGCTCGGCTTCATCTACGTCGTCGCCATGTGCGGCGGGCTGATCGGCGCGATCGCGCTGCTGCTGATCATCCCGATCATCAAGCCCTTCATCCTGCAATTCAGCTTCGCCGAGATCGGCGCGATCGGCATCTTCGGCGTTGCCATGGTCGGTGCGCTGAGCCGCGGCGCGATGATCAAAGGCATTGCTTCCGGCGCTTTCGGCATGCTGATCAGCACCGTGGGCTTAAGCGTCTTCACCGGCGAGGCGCGCTACACTTTCGGCCAGCTGGAATTCCAGGAGGGGCTGCCGCTGATCGCGACGGTGGTCGGGCTCTTCGCACTGCCGGAAATGGCCGATCTGCTGATGACGCGGCAGACGGTTTCCTCCGCCGACGCTACCTTCGGCACGCCGGAAGTCTTCAAGGGCGCGCGCATCGCGCTCAAATACTGGCGCCTCATCATCCGCCATTCGCTGCTCGGCGTGTTCCTCGGCGCGATCCCGGGCATCGGCGCGCGCGTCGTCTCCTGGCTGTCTTACGGGATTGGTATTTCGCTGACCAAGAACCGGCGCCAATTCGGCCGCGGCTCCTATCGCGGTCTGGTCTTTTCGGAAGCGGTGCAAAGCTCGAAAGAAGGCGGCCACGCCATCCCGACGCTCGCTCTCGGCGTGCCGGCCGGCCAGGCCTGGGTCTTCGTGGTCGTGGCGATGATCGCTTACGGCGTCTCGCCCGGGCCGCAATTCCTCTCGCAGCACACCGACATCGTCGTGCTCATCGTCGTCAGCCTGGTGCTCGGCAATGCGATGCTGGCGACCATCGGCATGCTGTGGTCGGGCCGTCTCGCGAAAATGTCGCGCCTCCCCTACCCGATGCTTTGCGCCGTGATCGTGCCGCTCGCCATCCTCTCGGCATTCCAGGAGACGCGGCACTGGACCGCGGTGCCGATCGTGCTCACCTTTGCCGGTCTCGGCTTCGTGATGAAGTACTTCCGCTGGCCGCGGCCGCCTTTGGTGCTCGGATTCATCCTCGGCAAGATCGTCGAGCAGAACATGCTGACCGCGATTTCGCTCTACGGCGTGGTCGGGGTGCTCGAGCGGCCGCTCACCATCGGGCTGATCATCGGCGCTATTTTCATCGCCGCGTTCCTCACCCGCATCGGTAATTCGGCGATGGCGCGGACGCAGACCGGCGCGCGCGACGCGGCCACGCGCGAGCCCTGGCGCTGGCAAGCGGATAATTACGTCGCGCTGTTCTTCGTCCTGGTCGGCGCCTTCTTCACCGTCGGCGCCTTGCACTTTCGCCTCGCCGCGCGGTCCTTCCCGATGGCCCTCGGCATCCTCCTCGTGCTGCTCTCGCTTCTGCAATTCGTGCGGAACGGCTGGCAGCACGGCGAGGCCGAAGTGCTCGATATTGGCATGATGAGCAAAGGCATGGCGACGACGCGGCAAACCGCGCCGATCATCCTCGAGCTGGTCGCGATGTTCCTGGTGGTCGCCGCGGCCATCGGCCTGCAATACGGCGCGATCGCTTTTGCGGCCGCGACGCCGATCGCGCTCGGCGCGGGCAAGCGCCCGTGGCTGTCGGGTCTCGTTACCGGCGCGATCATGGCCGCGCTCGTGGTCGGTCTTTTCGATCAAATGCTCAACGTCATCTGGCCCGACCCGTTGGTCCTTTCCTGGGTCGAAGCCTCGCTCTTCTGACAAGAAAGCCAAAAGGGCGCGAATTGCCTCGCGCCCTTTCCTCGAATTCGCGACTTGGCGCCGCCGCAGCTTATTTCGGCGACATCACCATCGTCATCTGCCGGCCTTCCATGCGCGGATAGGCCTCGATCTTGGCGATTGCATCGAGATCGTCCTTGACCCGCATCAGCACATTCATGCCGAGTTCCTGATGCGCCAGTTCGCGGCCGCGAAAGCGCATGGTGACCTTCACCTTGTCGCCCTCCTCGATGAAACCTTTCATCGAGCGCATCTTCACGTCGTAATCGTGATCGTCGATCGACGGGCGGAGCTTGATCTCCTTGACCTCGATGACTTTCTGCTTTTTGCGCGCTTCGTTCTTGCGCTTCTGCTCTTCGTATTTGAATTTGCCGAAATCGAGGATCTTGCAGACCGGCGGATCGGCATTGGGCGACACCTCGACCAGGTCGAGGCCGGCATCCATGGCGCGGGCGATAGCGTCGTTTCGAGGAACCACCCCGATCATCTGGCCTCGTTCATCGACGAGGCGGACGCGGGGAACATTGATCTCATCATTAATGCGCGGCCCGTCGTTGCGAGCAGGCGGCGGCGCTTGGGTTGGGCGGGGTATGCGGCGACTCCTTAAGTTGTTGCGGCGGGTCCGGCCTGCGCGGAAGGCGGACGGGCCTCTGCACTCAATCTAGCGACGGCTTGGCCGAGTTCAAGAATTTCCTGGTCTTTCGCACCCAAACGGCGGATCGCGACGGTCCGGTTCTCAGCCTCTCGTTTACCAACAACGAGCAGCGCGGGAATTTTTGCCAAACTATGTTCGCGCACTTTGTAATTGATCTTTTCGTTGCTGAGATCGACCCGCGCGCGCAAGCCCGCGGCCTCGCAGGCGGCACGAACCTCTTCGGCATAGGAATTGGCCTCGTCGGTGATCGTAGCTACCACTGCTTGAACCGGCGCGAGCCAAAGCGGGAAGCGCCCGGAATATTCCTCGATCAGGATGGCAATGAAGCGCTCCATCGAGCCGAGAATGGCGCGGTGCAGCATGACCGGGCGATGACGTTGGCCGTCCTCGCCGATGTAGTGCGCATCGAGCCGCTCGGGCAGGACGAAATCGACCTGCAACGTGCCGCATTGCCAGTCGCGGCCGAGCGCGTCGCGCAGCACGAATTCGAGCTTCGGGCCGTAGAAGGCGCCTTCGCCAGGGTTGAGCGTATAGGGAAGACCGGCGGCCTCGACGGCGTGCTTCAGCGCCGCCTCGGCTCGGTCCCAGACCTGGTCCGCACCGGCGCGGGTCGTCGGCCGATCGGAGAATTTGACGGTCACTTCCTCGAAGCCGAAATCGCGGTAGACACTTTGCAGCAATTCGCAGAAGGCGACGCTCTCTGACGTGATCTGGTCTTCCGTGCAGAAGATATGCGCGTCGTCTTGGGTGAAGGCGCGCACGCGCATGATGCCGTGCAGCGCCCCCGAAGGCTCGTTGCGGTGGCAGGAGCCGAACTCCGCCATGCGCAGCGGCAGCCCACGATAGGAATGCAGCCCCTGGCGGAAGATCTGCACATGGCAGGGGCAATTCATCGGCTTCACCGCGAGGACGCGCTTCGATTCCGTGTCGTCGATGGTGAACATATGCTCGCGGAATTTCTCCCAATGGCCCGAGGCTTCCCAGAGCGAGCGATCGACGAGCTGCGGCGTTCTTACCTCGACATAGCCCGCCGCCTCGAGACGCCGGCGGATGTAGTTCTCGATCGTGCGGTAGAGCGTCCAGCCTTTCGGGTGCCAGAACACCGAGCCGACAGCCTCTTCCTGCTGGTGGAAGAGGTCGAGCTCGCGGCCAAGCCGGCGATGATCGCGTTTTTCCGCCTCTTCGAGCTGGAAGAGATATTGCTTCAGCTCTTTCTCATTGGCCCAGGCGGTGCCGTAGACGCGCTGCAGCTGCGCGTTGCGCGCGTCGCCGCGCCAATAGGCGCCCGCGACCTTCATCAGCTTGAAGGCATGGCCGAGCTTGCCGGTCGAGGGCAGATGCGGGCCGGCGCAGAGATCGACGAAATCGCCCTGGCGATAAAGGCTGATCGCCTCGTCCTTCGGAATCTCGTGGATCCACTCGGCTTTATATTTTTCGCCGAGCTCCGCAAAGAACTCGACCGCGCGATCGCGCTCCCATTCCTCGCGCGTGATCTTCTCGTCGCGATCGACGATCTCGTGCATGCGCTGCTCGATCTTCACGAGATCTTCGGGCGTGAACGGCGTGGCGCGCGCGAAATCGTAATAGAAGCCGGTGTCGGTCGCGGGACCGAAGGTCACCTGCGTCTCGGGATAGAGCTCTTTCACCGCCTCGGCCATGACATGCGCCGCATCGTGGCGGATGATCTCGATCGCCTCGGGTGCATCGCGCGTCATGATCGCGAGCTTCGCATCGTGCTCGATCGGGCGCGTCAGATCCTTGGCTTCGCCGTCGAGCTTCACCGCGACCGCCGCCTTGGCAAGGCCAGGGCCAATCGAGGCGGCGATCTCTCCGCCGGTGACGCCGCGCGCGAAGCGCCGCACCGAGCCATCCGGCAGGGTGACGGCGATCTGGTCTGGGGAATCGGGAGCCATTGGCAGCGGTTTATCCGAAGGACAGCGTCGCGGCAACCTCGGCGCGCGGCTCAGGCGGCAACGGTCGCCTCGGCGGCTTGCGGCATCAGCTCGCGATAGACCGTCAGCGTGCGCGCCGCCATCAGGCTCGAGGTGAAATGCGCGCGCACATGCGCGATCTCGCGCTGGCTCATCGCCTGCCGCACTGCCGGATCCTGATCGAGCGCTTGCGCCAGCGCCGCCGCCAGCGCCGCTGCATCGCCGGGCGGCACCAGCCAGCCGGTATCGCCCGGCGTGATCGTCTCTTGCGCGCCGCCATGCGAGGTCGCGATCACCGGCCGGCCCATCGCCTGCGCCTCGATGATGACGCGCCCGAAGCCTTCGGGCTCGGTCGATGCCGATACGACGACATCGGCGAGCATATAGGCGGCAGCCATATCGGCGCAGTCATCGAGGAAACGGAAGGTCGCGCCGCCGCCGGTAGCCGCGACCGCCTTTTCGAGCTCGCGGCGATAGCCGGCGTCCCCGGCCCCGAGGATCACGGCATTGACGTCGCGCCGCGCCAGCCGCGCCAGCGCTTCGATAAAGACGAGCTGGCCTTTCCAGCGCGTCAGCCGTCCCGGGAGCAGCACCGTCTGCGCGCCGTCCGCCAGGCGCCAGGCTTGCATCAGCCGCACCAGCCGCTCCGGCGACACCGTATCGGGATCGAAACGCGCGAGATCGACCCCGCGCGGAATGAGACGCAAGCGATCGGGACCGACGCCATAGATCGAGGCCACATGATTGGCGACGAATTGCGAGATCGCGATGACGCGCTCGCCCGCCGCCATCACCGCGTTGTAGCGCCGTTTCACGAACGAGCCGTGGGCATAGGCATTGTGAAAGGTCGTGACGAAATGCCGGCCCGTGCGCTCGGCGGCATAACGCGCGCTCCAGGCCGGGGCGCGGCTGCGCGCATGCACGATATCGACATCGTGCTGCACGATCACCTTCACGAGGCGATCGATGTTGCTGCGGATGACAAAGGGATTCTTGGAAGCGAGCGGCAGCGCGACATGCGTTGCGCCGACCCGGGCGAGCTCGCGCGCCATCGGCCCGCCTTCCGACGCAACGACCGCATTCCAACCATAAGCGACCAGCGCCGCCGCGATGTCGATCGTGCCGCGCTCGACCCCGCCCATCACCAGCCGCGGCACGACTTGCAGCACCGTGCCTTTGCCGCTTCCGGCGCGGCTCGCCGCGGTGTTAGTGTCGGGGTGAGGCATGCGAAGCTGAGGAGTATGCCAGGATGAATGATGCGCATTCCATCTTAACACGCGACGACGGCGCGACAATCGGATATCGCCGCCGCGACGGCAAATCGCCCGGCGTTATGTTCTTGTGCGGCTTCAATTCCGACATGAGCGGAACCAAGGCGGAGGCGCTCGATGCGTTTTGCGCTGCGCGCGGCCACGCGTTTCTTCGCTTCGACTATTTCGCGCACGGCGTCTCCTCGGGCGATTTCGCCGATGTGACGATCGGAAGACTCCTCGGTGACACACTCGCGGTGATCGACAAGCTGACCGAGGGCAAGCTGGTGCTCGTCGGCTCGAGCATCGGCGGCTGGCTGATGCTTCTCGCGGCACTGGCGCGCCCCGAGCGTGTAAAGTCATTGATCGGCATCGCCGCCGCGCCCGATGCGACCGAAGACCTGATGTGGCAGCGCATGCCGTTCGAGCTGCGCGAGGATGTGATCACCAAGGGTGCGGTGCGCGTGCCCTCGAAATACAGCGAAGCCGGCTATCTCATCACGCGCAAGCTGATCGAGGAAGCGCGCGATCGCTTCGTCATGCGCGCGCCGCTCGCGATCGACCGGCCGGTGCGGCTGCTGCACGGCATGATGGATCCCGATGTGCCGTTCGAGACCAGCCTCACACTCGCCGATCGCCTGAGCGGCGGCGACGTGCAGGTGATATTGGTCAAGGACGCGGATCACCGGCTGTCGCGGACACAAGACATCGAGTTGCTGTTGCGGACCTTGAGTTCGCTGCTCGCCTGAGCGTCACGTCTTCGCTTTACAGCGCGGCGTTACCTGGGCTTCGGAGAGCGCTGCCTGATTAGCCGCGAAATCCCCCTACTGTCGCCGAGGAACACCGCGTGATTGTGGCACAGCTTCGCCTCGTGGATTCTCGTGCCCACCCCCCGCCGTGAGGAGCGCGACACCACACTATAACCATTGGCAAACGCCGACGCGTGACGCGCGAGAGGCTTTTTTTGCAACGCACAACTCACCGACCATCCGAAAAGGTGCGGCGTCGAGAGGAACGTTCCGCCCGGCTCACGAACAATTGCGTGACAAAGTTGTTATGTACAACAAAGCGTTGGAACTCAACGAGTCGCGCAAGGTCAAGGTGGCGGCTAAACCCTGGCCTGGGGGAAAACTTATAGTATGATCGGGCGCCTTGGGACGGGCACATCGGGCGCAACGAGCGCCTAGAATAACGGCAGCGGAACAGCGGGCGAGCGGAATGAGACAAGTGATTTGGGCCGGGGCCCTTCTCGGGGTCGTCGCGGCCGGCGCTGTTCTGCATGAGATCGCTGCTCCCGATTTTGCCCATTCGCAACAAGCTGCGGCGCCGCGGCCACAGGCCGGCGTTCCGGTGCGCATCACCACTGCCGTCACCAAGCCGACGCCGGTCGAGTTCAACACGATCGGCACTGTGCAGACCATCGCCTCGGTATCGGTGAAATCGCGCGTCGACGCCGTGATCGATCAAGTCCTCGTCAAGGACGGCCAGTTCGTGAAGGCCGGCGACGTGCTGTTCCAGCTCGATTCGCGCGCCTCCCAGGCGGCGCTGCATCAGGCCGAGGCGAGCTTGGCGCGCGACCAGGTGCAGCTCGCCAATGCGCAGCGCAATGCGAACCGCAGCAAATCGCTCATCGCGAAGAACTTCGTCTCGCAACAGCAATTCGATACCGATTCCTCGACGGCGGCCGCGCTCGAAGCAACCGTGAAAGCCGATCAGGCGCAGGTCGAGAACGCCAAGGTGCTGCTCTCCTATTATACGATCGTTGCGCCGATCGAGGGCCGCGTCGGCCTGATCTCGATCAAGCAAGGCAACAGCATCAAGGCCAACGATGTGCCGCTTGCGAGCGTCAACCAGATTCAGCCGATCTACGTCTCGGTCGCTCTGCCGCAAAACAACCTGCCCGAGCTGCGCGCCGCGATGGCGAAAGGGCCGGTGACCGTTCGCGTCACGCCGGCCGGCGACAAAGGCGAGCCGATCAGCGGCAAGATCGCTTTTTTCGACAACACGATCGATTCGACCTCGGGCACGATCAATGTGCGCAGCGCCTTCGACAACACCGATCAGCGCCTGTGGCCGGGCCAATTCGTCAATGTCTCGGTTGTGGTGCGCACCGACCCCAACGCGCTGGTGATCGCGCCCGCCGCAATCCAGGCCGGGCAGAACGGCACTTACGTCTTCGTGATCAAGGATGACAACACCGCCGAAGCGCGACCGGTGACCGTCGATCGCACGGTTGGCGGAATGGTGGTGATCTCGAAGGGACTGAGTCCCGGCGAGAAAGTCGTCACGGACGGGCAGCTGCGGCTTAGCAACGGCACCCGCGTCCAGATTGTGACCGACGCGCCGAAGGGCGACGCGTCATGAGCCTGCCGGAGCTCTGCATCCGTCGTCCGGTGATGACGACGCTGTTGATGCTGGCCTTCGTCATTTTCGGGCTCTTCAGCTATCGCCTGCTGCCGGTCGCCGCGATCCCGACCGTCGATTTCCCCACCATCGTCGTCAACGCGCATTTCCCCGGCGCCAGCCCCGACACGATGGCCTCCTCGGTCGCGACACCGCTCGAGAAGCAGTTCTCGACCATCGCGGGCCTCAATTCGATGGTTTCATCGAGCGGCCTCGGCCTGACCCAGATCACGATGCAATTCGATCTGAGCCGCGACATCGACGGCGCCGCGCTCGACGTGCAATCGGCGCTGACCTCGGCGGCGCGGCGCCTGCCGATCCAGATGACCATTCCGCCCAGCTTCATCAAAGCGAATCCCGCGCAGGCACCGGTCATCTTCCTCAATCTTAGCTCCGCCACGCTACCGCTCTCGGACGTCGATGAATATGCCGAGACGATGATCGCGCAGCGCCTCTCGACCCTGACCGGCGTCAGCCAGGTGCTGGTCATGGGGCAACAGAAATTCGCCGTCCGGGTCCAGGCCAATCCCGAAGCCCTCGCCGCCAAGGGCATGACGCTCGAGGATCTCCAGAGCGCGGTCGCAGCCGCCAATTCCGCGACGCCGGTCGGCACGCTCATGGGGCAGCAGCAAGCCTATACGCTGCAGGCGAACGGGCAGCTTCCTCATGCGTCGCAATACGAGAACCTGATCGTCGCCTACCGCAACGGCGCGCCGGTGCGGCTGAAGGATGTCGCCAAGCCGGTCGACAGCGTCGAGGACGATCGTCAGGCGAGCTGGTACAACGGCAACCGCGGCATTCTCCTCGCGGTGCAACGCCAGCCCGACGCCAACACGGTCGCCGTCGTCGATTCGGTCAAAGCCCTCATTCCGGTCTTCGAGTCGCAGCTGCCGGCGTCGGTCAAGCTCAACGTCTTGCTCGATCACTCGGTGTCGATCCGCCATTCGGTGAACGATGTGCAGGTGACGCTGCTGATCACCGCGACACTCGTCATCCTCGTAATCTTCATCTTCCTGCGCAACGTGACCGCGACGATCATCCCGGCCCTGGCGCTGCCGGTGTCGGTCATCGGCACCTTCGCCGGCATGGAGGTGCTGGGCTACAGCATCGACAACCTGTCGCTGATGGCGCTGACCCTCTCGGTCGGATTCGTCGTCGACGACGCGATCGTCATGCTCGAAAATATCGTGCGCCATGTCGAAGGCGGCGAGCGCGTGATCGATGCCGCGTTCCGCGGTTCGCGCGAGATCGCGTTCACGATCCTGTCGATCACCCTGTCGCTGGTCGCGGTCTTCATCCCCGTGCTGTTCATGGGCGGCGTGGTCGGCCGCGTGTTCCGCGAATTCGCGGTCACGATCAGCATGACGATCCTGATCTCGGGCTTCGTCTCGTTGACGCTGACGCCGATGCTGGCATCGCGGCTGATCAAGCCGCGGCGCAGCGAGCACCACAACATCGCCTATCGCGTTTGCGAGGGGGGCTTCAACGCGCTGTTCGCCTCCTACAAAGCCGGACTCACCTTCGTCATGCGGTGGCGGCGTGCCACGCTTTTCGTCACGCTCTGCTCGATCGCGATCTCGGGCTATCTCTTCGCGGTCATTCCGAAGGGTTTCTTCCCGATCGTCGACACCGGCGCGATTATCGGCTCGACCGAGGCGGCCCAGGACGTCTCGATGGAGGCGATGAAGGAGCATGCGCAAGAGGTCGCCGCCATCATCCAGGCCGACCCGAATGTCTCCGACGTCACCACCTTCGTCGGCGCCGGCCCGAGCAGCCCCGCGCTCAATCAGGGACGCATGTTCATCCAGCTGAAGCCGCGCGCCGAGCGCGCGCTCTCGGCGATTCAGGTGATGCAGGAGCTTCGGCCGAAGGTGGCCCGCGTCGTCGGGATGAATACGTTCTTCCAGCCGCTGCAGGATATCAATCTCGGCGGCCGACCCTCGAAGAGCCAGTTCCAATACACGCTGCAGGACGGCAATACGGGCGAGCTCTACCATTACGCCGAGCTCATGGAAGGCCGCATGCGCGGTCTCGGCGGCGTGCAGGATGTGACGTCGGATCTGCAGCTGCGCAACCGCCTCGCGATGGTCGATATCAATCGCGACAAGGCGGCCCAGATGGGCATCACCATCGATCAGGTGAAAAACACCTTCTACAGCGCGTTCGGCACGCGCCAGATCTCGACGATCTACGAGCCGTCGAATAGTTATGAAGTGATCATCGAGCTCGATCCGACCGACCAGCAATCGCCGACCGATCTCTCAAAGATCTATGTGCGCGCCTCTTCCGGCCAGATGGTTCCGCTCGCCGCGCTCGCGACCGTGAGCGAGGGGCTCGGCCCGGTCACGATCAACCATCAGGGCCAGCTGCCCTCGGTCACGATCTCCTTCAACCTGCAGCCGGGCTTCTCCCTCGGCACCGCGATCGACGAGATCAAGCAGCTCGAGCGTGAGGTCAATCTCCCGGTCTCGGTCAACAGCAGCTATCAAGGCAATGCCCAGGTCTTCCAGCAAGCCCTAGCCGGCCAAGGCCTCCTGCTCTCCGCGGCGGTGATCGTCATCTACATCGTGCTGGGCATTCTCTACGAAAGCTTCATCCATCCGATTACGATCTTGTCCGGCTTGCCGGCCGCGGGGCTCGGCGCGCTGCTCACGTTGATGCTCTTTCATCAGGATCTGAGCGTCATCGCGATCATCGGCGTCGTCATGCTGATCGGCATCGTGAAGAAGAATGCGATCATGATGATCGACTTCGCGCTCGAGCGACAACGGGCCGGCAACGTCACCGCCGACGAAGCAATCTTCGAGGCCTGCTTGCTGCGCTTCCGCCCGATCATGATGACCACCATGGCGGCGATCATGGGCGGCTTGCCGATCGCGATCGGCTTGGGCGAGGGCGCCGAGTTGCGCCAACCGCTGGGACTCGTCGTCGTCGGCGGCCTGGTCGTCTCGCAATCGCTGACTCTCTTTATCACGCCGGTGATCTATCTTTATCTCGAAAAGTTCCGGCTCTTGTTCGCGCGCCCGGAGGCCACGCCCGCCCTCGCCGCGCCCGATCGCCGCCATGCGATGCGTGAAGCCGGCGAATAGGCGCAGCGCAGCTTCCGGCATCGTCGCAGCGGCGCTCACCCTCGGCCTCGGACTCGCTGCTGCCGACGCCGCAAGCAGCCGCAGCCCGGGCGCGCCGAACGCACTCCCGCTGGCGCCGATACCAGACGAACAGCATTACGATCGCTGTCTCGCGATGGCGCATAGCGATCCGCAAAAGGCCTATGACGACGCCGAATCGTGGCGCGACATCGGCGGCGGTTTTCCGGCGCAGCATTGCGCTTCGGTCGCGCTGATCGGCTTGAAAAAATACACCGAGGCCGCGACGAAGCTCGAAGCCCTCGCCAATGCCATGATGCAGCTCGGCCCCGGGATGCGCGGCGATGCGCTCGCGCAAGCTGGCCAGGCCTGGCTGCTCGCCGGCAAGCCGGCCGAAGCGAAATCGGCGTTCGATGCGGCCCTCGGCTACAAGCCAAAAGATGCGGAGATCCTGATCGACCGCGCCGAGGCCTATGCCCTCGGCGGCAAGTATTTCGACGCCATCGACGATCTCAATGCGGTGCTCGATCAGACGCCCAACCGCGTCGACGCGCTGGTTTATCGCGCCGCGGGCTATCGTCAGCTCGGATCGCTCGACCTCGCGCTAGATGATGTCCAGCGCGCGCTGCGGCTCGATCCGAATTCCGTGCCGGGCCTGCTCGAGCGCGGCAATCTCCGGCGGCTCAAGAACGACGATGCCGGCGCCAAAGCCGATTGGCAGCAGGTGCTGAAGCTCGGACCCGGCACCCCGGCCGCCGCGTCGGCGCAAAACAATCTCGCGCAGCTCGCCGATCAGCCCGGGGGCGCGCAAAAGCCGCTCACCGGTCCAGCCGCGAAACCAGCCAAGCCCTGAGCGCCCGCGCTCGGCTGCTGGCGCTCAGAAATCGAGATCGGTGTAATGCTTAGGCGGCGGCGCGCCGGGAATGTGGTCGGCGAGGATCGGGCGAAAGCTCGGCCGCGATTTCACCCGCGCATACCATTCCTTCGTCGTCTCGTGCTCGTCCCAGGCGATATCGCCGAGATAATCGAGCACCGAGAGATGCGCCGCCGCGGTCACGTCGGCGAGCGAGAAATAATCGCCGGCGAGCCAGCCGCGGTAGCGTTCCGTGAGATAGCCGATGTAGTCGAGATGATATTTGAGGTTGGATTTGGCGGCCCGAATCACCGCCGAATCCGGCACGCCGACGCCGAGCACGCGCTTCATGAATTTCTCCGTGACCAGCGGCTCGGTGACCTCGCGATTCATCTTGGCATCGAACCAGGCGACGAGGCGGCGCGCCTCGGCGCGGTCGGCGGGATTGAGCCCGAGGAGCAGCTTCTCGCGATAGGTCTCGTCGAGATATTCGGCGATCGCGCTCGCATCGGCGAGCACCAGGCCGTCGGGCTCGATGAGGACGGGTACGTCGCAGGCTGGGTTGAGCGCGACGAATTCCGGGCGCCGTTCCCACACCTTCTCGATCTGCATCGAGAAATCGAGATTCTTCTCCTGCAGCACCAGACGAATCTTGCGCGACTGCGGCGAGAGCCAGAGGTGATAGAGGAGACGCATGGGCGGACTGTCTCATAGCGCCGAGAGAGGGTAAAGCCGATTGGACAGTTTGCCGCTCGTCATGGACGGGACGATAGGTTATGGGGTGACATGATGACGGTTGCCGAGCGCATGGAAGCCACCGCGCTGATCGATTTCTGGTTCGGCCCGCCGGGCTCGCCCACCCGTTTCGGCCAGCGCGAGGTATGGTTCAAGGCCGATCCGGCTTTCGATGTGCAATGCCGCGCGCAATTCGGGACGCTGCGCGAGCGCGCGGCCGCTGGCGCTTGCGCCGATTGGGCGCTCGAGGCCGAGCCATGCCTTGCCCTCGTCCTGTTGCTGGATCAGTTCCCGCGAAACCTCTTCCGCGGCACCGCGCAGGCCTTTGCCACGGATGCGAAGGCGCGGGAAGCGGCGCGCACGGCGCTCGGCGGCGGCTTCGACCGCTCGCTGCCGGCGAGCTGGCGGCAATTCATCTATCTGCCCTTCGAGCATAGCGAGGATTTGGCCGATCAGGCGCTGAGCGTGGAACTCGCTGCCGCGCTCGCCCGCGACCCGGCTTTCGCCCGCGCGCTCGATTTTGCGCAGCGCCACCACGCCATCATCGTGCGTTTCGGCCGCTTTCCGCATCGCAACGCCGCGCTCGGCCGGAAATCGACGCCGGAAGAGGAAGCTTTTTTGAAAGAGCCCGGCTCGTCCTTTTAAATCGGGCGCACGATTTTAGATCGGGCTTGGCTTCAGACGGCCCGCCCGGCGAAAACGATCGAGATACGTCGGCAGGATGAGCTCGAGCGCGGTCGGCGTGATGCCGAGCTCGGCCAGGCCGAGGGCGCCCGGCGGCGCGATCGTGTCATGGCGCAGCAACCGAACCTGATCGCGGGTCAGCAGCGGCCGCGGCAGCCATTCGAGGAAGAAGGCTTGGAGCGACGCCAAGCCGAACGGCATCGACATCAATAAACGCTTGCGGCCGATGACATGGAGCATCAGCTCGAAGAGCTGGCGCATCGTGAAGATCGCGGGGCCGGCGAGCGCATAGGTTTTCCCTTCGGTATCGTCGCGCGACAGCGCCGCCGACACCGCGGCGGCGACATCGCCGACATAAACCGGCTGGAACTTGGTCGCGCCGCCGCCGATCAGCGGCAGCACCGGCGAAACCCTCGCCAGGGCGGCGAAGCGATTGAAGAAATTATCCTCCGGCCCGAAGACCAGCGACGGGCGCAGGATGATGGCACCGGGGAAAGCCGCGCGCACTGCCGCCTCGCCGTCGGCCTTGCTGCGCGCATAAGCGGAACGCGAATGCGCATCGGCCGCGAGCGCCGAGACATGAACGAAGCGTTTGACGCCGGCGCTCTGCGCCAATTCCGCGAGCTGGCCCGGTCCGCGACGATGCGCGAGATCGAAACGCTGCTTGCCGCGCTCGTAAAGGATGCCGACGAGGTTCACCACCACATCGGCGCCGGCGACGACGGCGGCCAGCGCGCGCGCGTCGCTGAGATTGGCGCTCAGCGGCGCGATCTGACCCACATCGCCCATCGGCCGCAGGAAGCCCGCGCTGCTCGCATGCCGGCCGCAGGCGGCGATCACCGCGCCCTCGCGCGCGAGATCGCGCACGACGTAGCGGCCGATGAAGCCAGAGGCTCCGAAAATCGCGACCCGACGCGGCGTCATGGCCGCGTTCTATACAATAGCGACGCGGTGCTTGCGAGCATCGGAGAGAGCCGTGCAATTGACAGAAAGCGGCCTGCCGCCTAATCACGGCGGGGGCCCTGGTGGCGGAATTGGTAGACGCGCTAGATTCAGGTTCTAGTGATCGAAAGGTCGTGGAAGTTCGAGTCTTCTCCAGGGCACCACGCCATCTCGGCGCGCGCCACCGATAGCAGCGGCAGAACGTGACGATCCATCTTCATCAAGGCGATCTTCCGGCGGGCATCGATTTCGGTGCAAGCGTCGCCATCGACACCGAGACGATGGGTCTCAACCCGTTGCGCGACCGGCTCTGCCTCGCCCAGCTTTCGGCCGGTGATGGCGACAGCCATCTCGTCCAGTTCATGCCCGGCCAGTACAACGCGCCCAATCTGCGCGCGCTGCTGGCGGATCCGAAAGTGCTGAAGATCTTCCATTTCGGGCGCTTCGATATCGCAGTGCTGGCGCATTACCTCGGCGTCGTGGCAGCTCCCGTCTATTGCACCAAGATCGCCTCGAAGCTCGCGCGCACCTTCACTGACAAGCATGGGCTCAAGGATCTTTGCCGCGAGCTCCTGAACATCGAGCTGTCGAAGCAGCAGCAAAGCTCGGATTGGGGCGCGCCGATTTTGACCGAAGAGCAAAAGCGCTACGCCGCCTCCGACGTCCTCCATCTCCATGCGCTCAAGACCAAGCTCGACGCCATGCTGGCGCGCGAGAACCGCCAGCAGCTCGCGCTCGCCTGTTTCGCTTTCCTGCCGACCCGGGCGTTTCTCGATCTGACGGGTTACGAGAATCTCGATATTTTCGAACATTAACGACGTTTGCTGCAGTGCGGCATAAGCGCCGGACTGCCTGGGGTGCGTTGACCGGGCCAGGGAGGTGGCGGCATAGTTAGTCCTGTAGAAGACTGGCAGATTACCGTTTAACGGGGATGGTTCCGGCCAGTCCTCTTCCGCAGCAGCAAAAGGCGTGGTCCCTCCGGGAATGCCGAAAGACGCAGTCGATAACACGCTGGCCGTCGCGCGCCGCGTTCTCAAGACCGAGATCGCCGGCCTGACCGCGCTTGCCGCAGAGCTGAACGGCCGCTTCTCCGAAGCCGTCAACCTGCTCGCCGCCACCAAGGGGCGAGTGACCGTGACCGGCATGGGCAAGAGCGGCCATGTCGCGCGCAAGATCGCCGCGACTTTCGCCTCGACCGGCACGCCGGCGCAGTTCGTCCATCCCGCCGAAGCAAGCCATGGCGATCTCGGCATGATCGCGCCTGGCGATGCCGTGCTGGCGCTTTCCAATTCCGGCGAGACCGAAGAGCTCGCCGATATCGTCGCCTATACGCGCCGCTTCCGCATTCCCCTGGTGGCGATCACGCGCCGCGACGGCAGTGCGCTGGGCGAAGCCTCCGATGTCACCTTGGTGCTGCCGACGACCGAGGAAGGCTGCCCAATGGGCCTCGCGCCGATGAGCTCGACGACGATGATGCTGGCCTTGGGCGATGCGCTTGCCGCCGCGATGATGGAGCGCAAAGGCTTCTCGAGCGCCGATTTCCACAGCCTCCATCCCGGCGGCCAACTCGGCCGGCAATTGCTCACCGTGCGCGACCTCATGCATGTCGGTAACGAGATGCCGCTGGTGCCGCTCGGCACCAAGATGACCGACGCCATCCTCACCATGTCGGAAAAGACGTTCGGTTGCGTCGGCGTCACCGACCCGTCCCGCCGCTTGGTCGGAATCATCACCGACGGCGATTTGCGCCGCCACATGACGGACGACCTGCTGCGCTCGATCGTTGACCAAGTGATGACGAAGCAGCCGAAGACCATTCGGCCGCAAGCGCTCGCTGCCGAAGCGCTGGGGCGCATGAACCAGCAAGCGATCACCAGTCTCTTCGCCGTCGACGACGAAAGCCGGCCGCTCGGCATCGTCCGCATCCACGATTGCTTGCGCGCGGGCATCGCATGAGCAGCCGAGAAGGCGATCCGACCGTCGCTCTGCGCGCATTGCTGCGCCGCCAGTTGGGTTTCGGCGATACGCGCAGCCACAGCCGCTTCGTTCAGCGCAGCAAGTGGATCCTGCCAGGCTTGGCGGGAACGCTTTTGCTGCTGGTTGCGACCTGGCCGCAACTCAAATCGGTGGTCGATCATCTCCATTTTGCCGTGCCCCGCATCGACCTCAGCGACGCGCGCAATCTGCGCATGCTGGACCCGCGCTATAGCGGCATCGATCGCGAAAATCGCCCCTATGTGCTGACCGCGTCGAGCGCGACGCAAGTCTCGGGATCGGACGACATCGTGTCGCTCACGGCACCGAAAGCCGACATGACCACGAATAGCGGCAACTGGGTCGAGGTGACGTCCTATACCGGGACGTATCAGCCGCAGCCGCAATTGCTCGATCTCTACGGCGATGTCGAGCTCTATCAGGATCGCGGCAACGAGTTCCATACCGACAGCGCGCGCGTCGATGTCGCCAACGGGACGGCGACGAGCGATCAGCCCGTCACCGGCCAGGGACCTTTCGGCCAGGTCACCGCCGAGGGCTTCACCATGCTGGATCGCGGCGCGGTGATCCAATTCACCGGCAAAACCAATCTCACGCTGCTGCCGCGGCCCAAGGACGCGGAATGAAACGGGGCGCCGCCGCGCTCCTCGCCGTTTTTGCTCTGGTGACCGCCGCGCCAGAAATACGCGCGCAAGCGCAACAATCGAATGCCCTCGGCCTGGCCGGCGACGACAACAACAATAAACCCGTCAACATCGAGGCCGAGAACGGCATCGAGTGGCAGCAGAACAACAAGGTCTACATCGCGCGCGGCAACGCGAAGGCGACGCGCGGCGACGATGCCGTCACCGCCGACACGCTTTACGCTTATTACCGCGACGCCCAGCAGCCGCAGCA
>DATNGE010000112.1:0-4191 GCA_035606035.1 Allostellaceae bacterium | reverse complement strand
TGCGAATCGATCGTCGGGAAGAGGCTCGTCGGCAGCGGCAGCTCTTCTTTCAGATTGCCGCGCTCGACATCGGAGAGAATGCCGATGGCGAAGATCGTGTGCTCGTCGACCGTATAGGTATGATACATGTCGTATTGCATCTGGGCGACGACACGGCCGAAATCGGGAATGAAGCGGCCGAACACGCCCGATTCATTCATCCAGCGCAGCGCGATCTCGGGATTGACGTTGGTCGCGGTCAGAATCTCGACGAAGAGACGGTTCGCTTCCGGGTTGTTGCGCAGCTCGCCATCGATCAGCTTCAGCGATTGGGTGATGAGGCGCAGTGCATGCGGATGGATGTCGAGCCCTTCCTTTTGCGCGACACGGAAGAGCCGCAGCAGCGCGACCGGGTCCTTGGCGAATTGGTCCGCGCTCGCGACATCGAGCCGGCCGGCATCGACGGTGAAGCCTTCGACCGATTTCTTGCCGAAGCCCCAGCGCTTCAGCGAGAATTTCGGCTGGTGGCGATGCTCCGATTCGAGCACGGCGCAGAAGATGCGCGTCAGATCGCCGACATCCTTCGCGATCAGGAAGTAATGCTTCATGAAGCGCTCGACGCCGCGCGTGCCGGCATGGGCGCGATAGCCCATGCGGCGTCCGACCTCGGCCTGATGATCGAAGGTCAGGCGATCCTCGGCGCGGCCGGCGATGAAGTGGAGATGGCAGCGCACCGTCCAGAGGAAATTCTGCGCCCGCGCGAAGCGCTGCGCCTCCTTCAGCGACAGCACTTCGAGATCGACGAGCTTCTCGATGTCGTCGACGCGATAGACATATTTCGCGATCCAGAAGAGCGTGTGGAGATCGCGCAGGCCGCCTTTGCCCTCTTTGACGTTGGGCTCGACGAGATAGCGCGAATCGCCGAGCCTCTCGTGCCGCTGATCGCGTTCGGCGAGCTTTTCTTCAATGAATTGCGTCGCGCTCTTCCTGGCGATCTCGGCATCGAACCGGCGCCTCAGCTCGGCGAAGAGCTCCTGGTCGCCCCAGATGTAGCGCGCCTCGAGCACGGCAGTGCGGATGGTGAGATCGCCTTGGGCCTGGCGGATGGTCTCCTCGACCGAGCGCGTCGATTGTCCGACCTTGAGACCGAGATCCCAGAGCGTGTAGAGCAGATATTCGACCACCTGCTCGGTATGCGGCGTCCGCTTATAGGCGGTGAGGAAGAGCAGATCGATATCGGAGAAGGGCGCGAGCTCGCCGCGGCCATAGCCGCCGACAGCGATCAGGGCCATGCGCTCGCCCGCCGTGGGATTGGCGATCGGATAGATACGGCTCGCGACGAAATCGTAGAGCACGCGAACGAGCTGATCGATGAGGAAGGAGAGCGCGGCCACAGTCTCGGTACCGGTCGCGCCGGCATCGAAGCGCTTCTTTACTTCCTCGCGGCCAGCGGCGAGCGCGGCTTTCAGCGTTTCGGCGACGCGCTTGCGATCGGGCTCGGCGCTGCTTTCGGCGATCGCATCGAGCTGCGCCGCGAGAACGCGGCGGTCGATGATGTCACGCTGACGCGGGATGTCGGCCATCGCCTGCAATCTTATCGATAAGCGCGGAAGCTGTCGCGGCTTCGTTGCAACGCGGCGTGGAATTGGCTTCGTTTGGTAAAAATAAGAATTTCGGAGTTCTTTCAGTCGCTTAGACCCATCGGGTCACTCCCCGAGAAATGGGACGAGGGCCCTGATTGTCAAGCCGCCGCTGGCTATTTTTCGGGCGTTCCCAGCGCCTTGATATTATAGAGCAGCTCCAGCGCCTCGCGCGGTGAGAGCTCGTCGGGGCGTAGCGCGGCTAGTAACCGCTCGAGCGGCGAGGGCTCGGCGAGGTCGGGCGGGCTCGCCGGTTTCGCCGCCGCAAAAAGCGGCAGATCTTCGGCGAGCCGCGTCAGCGCGCCGCTCTGCTCGCCTTTCTCCAAGGTCGCCAGCACCTGCTCGGCCCGGGCGATCACCGCCGCCGGCAGGCCGGCGAGCTTCGCAACATGAATGCCGTAGGAGCGATCGGCGGCGCCGGGCGCGACTTCGTGCAGGAACACGACATCGCCCTGCCATTCCTTCACCCGCATCGTGTAGCAGGCGAGGTGATCGAGCTTCGAGGCGAGCGCCGTCAGCTCGTGATAATGCGTCGCGAACAAGGCGCGGCAGCGATTGCGGTCGTGGAGATGCTCGACCGAGGCCCAGGCGATCGAGAGCCCGTCATAGGTCGCGGTGCCGCGGCCGATCTCGTCGAGGATGACGAGGGCGCGAATGCCCGCCTGGTTGAGGATCGCCGCGGTTTCGACCATCTCGACCATGAAGGTCGAGCGGCCGCGCGCCAGATCGTCGGCCGCGCCGACGCGGCTGAAGAGGCGATCGACGATGCCGATATGCGCCGCTTCCGCAGGAACGAACGAGCCCATCTGCGCCAGCACGGCGATGAGCGCGTTCTGACGCAGGAAGGTGCTCTTGCCGGCCATATTCGGGCCGGTCAGCAGCCAGAGCCGCTGCGTTTCCTGGAGATCGCAATCATTGGCAACGAAGCTCGGCCCGGTGGCGCGCAGCAGCGCCTGCTCGACCACCGGATGGCGGCCCTGCTTGATGGCGAAAGCCGTGCTGTCGTCGATCTGCGGCCTTGTGTAGCGCTCGCTTACCGCAAGTTCGGCGAGGGCAGCCGCGACATCGAGCGCGGCGAGCGCCGCAGCGGCGCGCGCGATCTCGCTTGCCTGGCCCAGCGCCTCGGCGACCAGATCCTCGAAGAGCTTCATCTCCAGCGCCAGCGCCTTATCGGCCGCCGAGGCGATCTTCGCTTCGAGCTCGCCGAGCTCGACCGTCGAATAGCGCATCGATGAGGCGAGCGTCTGACGATGGATGAAGCTCGCGCCCATCTTCGCCGCGTGGTTCGGCCCGATATCGATGTGATAGCCGAGCACGTTGTTGTGGCGGATTTTCAGTGACGCGATGCCGGTCTCGGCCGCATAGCGCGCCTGCAGCCCCGCGACGAGGCGGCGGCTGTCGTCGCGCAGCTTCACGAGCTCGTCGAGCTCCGCGACATAGCCCGGCGCGATAAAGCCGCCATCGCGCGCAAGGAGCGGCAATTCCGCCGCGAGGGCGCGCGTCAACCGATCGACCAGCGCCGTGTGCTCGCCGAGATCGCGCTCGAGCGCGGCGATGAGCGGCGGCGGCGCAGTGAAATCGGCCTGCCGCAAGAGGGCGCGCAAGCCCGCGGAGACGCGCAGCGTATCGCGGAGCGCCGCGAGATCGCGCGGGCCACCGCGGCCGACGCCCAAGCGCGCCAACGCCCGCGCCATATCGGCGCAGAGCCGCAGCTCGTCGCGCAGCGCTTCGCGCAGCCGCTCGGCCCCGGCGAAGAAAGCGACGGCATCGAGCCGCGCTTCGATCGCAAGCGCATCGGTCAGCGGCGCGGCGAGATAATCGGCGAGGAGCCGCGCGCCGGCGCCGGTCTCGGTGCGATCGATCGCCGCGAGGAGGCTGCCGTTGCGATCGCCGGTGAGGCTCTCGGTCAGCTCGAGATTGCGCCGCGTCGCCGCGTCGATCTCCATCACATCGCCGCTGCCGAGGCGCTTGGGCGCGCTGAACGCCGGCAATTTCCCTTGCTGCGTCAGCTCGACATAGTCGACGAGCGCGCCGGCCGCCGCGACTTCCGCGCGCGTGAACGCGCCGAAACCGGCGAGCTCCTTGACACCGTAAAGCGCTTCCAGGCGTTTGCGGCCATTATCGCTGTCGAAACGCGCGCTGGGCTGCGGCGTCAGATGATCCTTGTGTGCCCCAAAGATCTCGAAGAGCTCGGGTCTCGCCAGGAGCCGTTCGGGCAGCAGCAATTCGCCGGGCGCGACCCGCGCCAGCACGGCGCCGAGCGAGGCGGCGGGCACGGCCTGCGTCGCGAACTCGCCGGTCGAGAGATCGAGCCAGGCGATGGCGAGCTCGCCTGACGCATCGGCGAGCGCGGCCAAATAATTGTGCCGCCGCGCATCGAGGAGCGCGTCTTCGGTGAGCGTGCCGGGCGTGACGATGCGCACGACCGCGCGCTTGACCGGCGATTTCGAGCCGCGCTTCTTCGCTTCGGCCGGATCTTCCATCTGCTCGCAGACGGCGACGCGGAAGCCCTGGCGGATGAGGCGCGAGAGATAGGCTTCGGCGGCATGCACCGGCACGCCGCACATCGGAA
>DATNGE010000111.1:0-19659 GCA_035606035.1 Allostellaceae bacterium | reverse complement strand
CCGGAGCGAGGCTCGGACCGAGCCCGGGCGCTACCAGGGCGGCGACCACCGCGAGTTGCGCGAGCTCGAGCAGGCGCACGTGCTCTTGGGCTTCCCCGGCTTTGCCTTCACCGATCGCGATTATTTCGCCGCCTCGGTGGTCTCGACCGCGTTCGGCGGCGGCATGTCCTCGCGGCTCTTCCAAGAGGTGCGCGAGAAGCGCGGCCTCGCTTACTCGATCTATTCGTTCAGCCACTCCTACAGTGATGGCGGCATCTTCGGCATCTATGCCGGGACCGGCGCGGAAGAGGCCGCCGAGCTGCTGCCGGTCGTGCGCGACGAGCTGCGCCAGCTCACCCAAGGCCTCTCGAGCGACGAGCTCGCGCGGGCGCGCGCGCAGCTCAAGGCCGGGCTGCTCATGTCGCTCGAAGGCACGACCGCGCGTTGCGAGCAGCAGGCGAGCCATATGCTGATCCATGGCCGGCCGCTCGATCCGCAAGAGCTCGTCGGGCATATCGATGCGGTCGATGAGGATGCGGTGGTGCGGGTGGCCAAGCGCATCATCGCCGGCACGCCGACCCTGGCCGCGCTCGGTCCCGTCGGAAAGCTTGAAAATCTCGCGCTCTTCGCGGAACGATTGAGAGCGTAACGGACATTTTGGGAGCGAGGGGTGGCGCTCGATCTTTTAAGACTGCAGCGGCTGTTCGGGACAGCGCCGCCGCCCTTTCGCCTCTCGGGCCGTCGCACCGTCTTGCGAGCGCCGGATCGCCTCGACTGGCGCGCCTGGGCCGAGCTGCGTCACGCCTCGCGCGCTTTCCTGACACCGTGGGAGCCGAGCTGGGGCGACGATGCGTTGTCGCGTGCCGCGTACCGCCGCCGTCTCGCGCGCTACGCGCTCGAATGGCATAGCGACCAGGGCTACACCTTCCTGCTCTTTCGCCTCGAAGACGATGCGCTCTTGGGCGGGATCAGCCTCACCAATGTGCGTCGCGGCGTCGCCGAAAGCGCCAGCGTCGGCTATTGGGTCGGCGAGACGCATGCCCGGCAAGGCTATATGACCGAAGGTCTGGCGCTCACCCTGAAATTCGCTTTCGAGCGGCTGCGCCTGCACCGCGTCGAAGCGGCCTGCCTGCCGCATAACGCGCCGAGCCGCGCCCTATTGCTGAAATCGGGCTTTGCCGAAGAAGGTTACGCCCGCGAATATCTCTGCATCGACGGCAAGTGGCAGGACCACGTCCTGTTCGGCATCCTCGCGCATGATTGGGCAAAGCGAAGTTTTTAGCTCGCGCTCGCAGCCGCCACGCCAACCCTGCTCGCGGGACCTAGGTTGGCTAGGCGGTGGTCGCGCGAGCAGCACCCATTACGCGTGGCCCGCGTCGCCCGAAAGGGCGAAGGGATCGACGCCGAGCTTGGCGATGGCGCGGCGCCATTTATCGGTATTCGTCTCATCGAAAAGCAGCGCATTGTCCGAGGGCACGGTGAGCCAGCCATTGGCCTGGATTTCGGCATCGAGCTGGCCCGGACCCCAGCCGGCATAGCCGAGGGCGAAGAAGCGCTGGCGCGGCCCTTCGCCGCGGCCGATCGCGCGCAGGATGTCCATCGTCGCGGTGAGGCCGACATCGCCGACGACGAGCGTTCCCTGCTCGGTGTAATCCGTCGAGTGCAGCACGAAACCGCGCGCCGCCTCGACCGGCCCGCCGAAATGCACGGGCGCGCGGGCGAAGCCGTCGCTCTCGATGCCGAGCTGCTCAAGGAGCTCGCCCATCGAGGGCTGCTCGACTGTCTTGTTGACGACGAGGCCCATCGCGCCTTCGGCATTATGCGCGCACATGAAAACGACCGAGCGGCTGAAGCGCGGGTCTTCCATCTGCGGCATCGCGATCAACAATTGGCCGGTAAGCGTGGTCAAGACGGTGCTTCCTTTCGCCCGAATGAGATAAGCGAGGCGCGGGCTTGTTGCAAGAACACGGGGACGCAAGGCTCGCCCGCGACGATTCTCGCCTTTGGCGAGGCTCCCGCCGCGACCTATAAGGGCGCCATGAAGCGACCCGGCGCAGTTCGCGCAGCTTTGGCGGTCATCGCGCCTTTGATCGTAGTGGGGGCGGCGCTTTTCTGCCCGGCGCGCGCCGCGGCCGATACCGCCTCGCCCTGGTACGTGAACGAGCATGGGCGGGCGCGGCTGATCGCGGCGACGGCCGATCCAGGCGCCGCGGCCAGCGTCAGCCTCGGCCTGCAATTCGAGCTTGCGCCGCATTGGAAGATCTATTGGCGCTCCCCGGGCGATGCCGGCTTCCCGCCGCAACTCGATTGGAAGGGCTCGACCAATCTCGCCGATGGGGCGATCGCCTGGCCGGCGCCCGAGCGCTTTTCGGTACAGGGGCTCGAGACGGTCGGCTATACCGGCGCGGTCGTCCTGCCGATCACCGCGCGCGTCGCGCAGCCGGGCCAGCCGCTCCATCTCAAGGCGCATCTCTCTTATCTCACGTGCAGTGAGATTTGCATACCGTACGAGACCGATCTCGCGCTCGATCTGCCGGGACCCGCTTCTGAAAAAGGGGGCACGGGCTATGCGGCGCTCATCGATCAATATCGCGCGCAAGTGCCGGGCGACGGCAGGGCGGTGGGCTTGGCGCTGACCAGCGCGGTCCTGCGCCCGGGCGCGAAAGCGGCGCTCGATTTGACCATCGCGAGCCAGAATCCGCTCGCCGCGCCCGATGCCTTCATCGAGGGCGCCAATGATGCGGTGTTCGGCGCGCCCGCGGTGGTGACGCGCGGGTCCGACGCGACAACCTTGCGCCTGAGGATCAGTGGCAATTGGCGCGACCTCGTCGGCCGCACGCTCGATGTCACGCTGGTCGATGGGCCGCGCAGCATGAGCGCGCCGGTAACGGTGACCGCAGGCGAGGGGCTGATCGATCTCAAAACCCTCGCGACGATGCTCGGCCTCGCCTTGATCGGCGGGCTGATCCTCAATCTCATGCCCTGCGTGCTGCCGGTCTTGTCGCTGAAGCTGCTCGCGGCGTTGCCGCGCGCCAGCCAAATCGAACGAGGCCAGAATTTGCGCGACACGCGGCGCGGCTTTCTCGGCACGGCGCTCGGCATCGTCCTCTCGTTCCTCGTGCTCGCCGGCGTGACGGCGGCGGCGAAGGGCGCGGGGCTCGCCGCCGGCTGGGGTGTCCAATTCCAGGACCCGCTCTTCCTCATCGTCCTCGCCGTGTTGCTCGTGCTCTTCGCGTGCAATCTCTGGGGCTTCTTCGACGTGCCGCTGCCGCGCAGCGTCGCCGCGATCGCCGAGCGCGGGCCGCTCGGCAGCATCGCGACTGGGGCTTTTGCTACCTTGCTCGCGACGCCATGCTCCGCGCCTTTCGTCGGCACCGCGCTCGGCTTCGCGCTCGCGGCCGGCGCGACGGAGATCGTCGCGATCTTCCTCGCGCTCGGGCTCGGCATGGCGGCGCCGTATCTGCTGGTCGCGGCGGCTCCGGGGCTGGCGCGCGTGCTGCCGCGGCCGGGGCGCTGGATGATCTATCTGCGCTGGCTGCTGGGCGTCTTGCTGCTCGGTACGGCGCTATGGCTGCTCGCCGTGTTGAGCGGCGAGCTCGGCCCGCGCCCGGCGATCGCGATCGCGTTACTCCTCGGCTTCGCCGGTCTGGCGCTCGCCGTGCTCAATGAGCCGGTATCGCGCTGGATGCTGGTGGGCGCCGCCATCGTCGGCGCGCTCTTCGTGCCGAGCCTCGCGCCACCGCTGCCGCGTCTCGCGGTCGCTGCGAGCGACGGGCCGTGGCGCGCGTTCGACCCCGCGGCGATCGGCGGGCTGGTGCGCGAAGGCAACGTTGTGATGGTCGATGTCACCGCCGATTGGTGCCTCACCTGCAAGGTCAATGAGCGGCTGGTGCTCGATCGCGCGCCGGTGAGCGATGTTCTCGCCAAGCCCGGCGTGGTCGCGATGCGGGCGGATTGGACGCGGCCCAGTCCTGCGATCGACGCCTATCTCGCCCGCTTCGGCCGGGTGGGCATTCCCTTCAATGTCGTCTATGGCCCGGCGGCGCCGGGCGGGCTCCCACTTCCCGAATTGTTGACCAGCGACGCGGTGACCGAGGCGCTTGCCCAGGCGGCGGGGCGCTAGCTAATCTCTCCCGATCCCAAAAAGCCCAAGGCCAAATGAGGAGGCGTTCATGGCGATTTCGGTTGGCGACAAGATTCCCTCGGCGAAGCTCAAGACCATGACGGCGGAAGGTCCGAAGGACATTTCCACCGACGACATTTTCAACGGCAAGAAGGTCGTGCTGTTTGCCGTGCCGGGCGCCTTCACCCCGACCTGCTCGGCCAAGCATCTCCCGGGTTTCGTCGAGAAGGCCGCCGAGATCAAGGGCAAGGGCGTCGACACCATCGCCTGCCTCGCGGTCAACGACGCCTTCGTCATGGGCGCCTGGGGCAAGGTGCAGAACACCGGCGAGAAGGTGCTGATGCTCGCTGACGGCGCGGCCGCTTTCACGAAGCAGCTCGGTCTCGATCTCGACCTCACCGGCCCTGGCATGGGCGTGCGCTCCAAGCGCTATGCGATGGTGGTCGATAACGGCACCGTCAAGGCACTGCAGGTCGAAGCGCCGGGCGCGTTCGAAGTCTCGAGCGCCGACGCGATCCTGAAGGCGCTGTAAGCCGCCTCACGTAGAACGACCCTTCACCGTCATTCCCGCGCAAGCGGGAATCCAGTTGTCAGCTGGACCCCCGCTTTCGCGGGGGTGACGAGAGGTTGGTTTCCTTCGCCTCTGTCTCGCCGACGAGAGCGCCGTTCCGTGCCGCTTCGACACCTTGCCGCGCGAGCGCGTCGGCGCGCTCGTTTTCGGGGTGGCCGGCGTGGCCGCGCACCCAGTGGAACTTTACGTCATGCGGCTCCATCGCTGTCTCGAGCCGCTGCCATAGATCGACATTCTTGACCGGCTTCTTGTCGGCGGTCTTCCAGCCGTTGCGTTTCCAATTGTGGATGTATTTCGTGATGCCGTCGCGCAGATACATGCTGTCGGTATGAAGATGCACCTCGCTCGGCCGCTTCAACGCTTCGATGCCGGCGATTGCGCCCATCAGCTCCATGCGGTTGTTGGTCGTCGGATTGGCCGAGCCGAAGAGCTCCTTCTCGTGCTCGCCGGCGCGCAGGATTGCGCCCCAGCCGCCCGGCCCCGGATTGCCGCTGCAGGCGCCATCGGTGTAGATGTCTACGCGCGTCCGCGCGCGATCCTCACTGGCGTCGGCCATCAATCAAGTCCGTAAGCGCTGGCGCGCGTGATGCCGCGGTGGAAGCGCAGCTTCTGTCGGTATTCGAGCGGGTCTTTCGGCTTCACCAGCGCGCCCGGCGGATGGTTGAGACGGTCATAGAGTCGCGTCAGCAGAAAGCGCAGTGCGCTGCCGCGCGCGAGGATCGGCAGCGCCGCGATCTCGTCTTGGGTGAGCGCGCGAACCTCGCGGTAGCCGCGCAGCAAGAGCTTCGCCTTGGTGACGTTGAAGCTGCCATCCGCCTCGAAGCACCAGGCGTTGAGGCAGATCGCGATGTCATAGGCGAGAAAATCGTTGCAAGCGAAATAGAAATCGATGAGGCCCGACACGCCGCTGCCGCGAAAGAAGACATTGTCGGGGAAGAGATCGGCATGGATAACGCCCGCGGGCAAAGCTTTCGGCCACAGCCTCGTGAGGGTGTCGAGCTCGTCGCCGAGCTCCTGCGCCAGGCCGGGCGCGATCTCGTCGGCGCGCGCGGCGCAGGCTTGGTAGAGCTTGCGCCAACCATCGAGCGATAGCGCATTCGCGCGCTTCTGCCGGAAATCGCTCGCGGCGCCATGGAGCTGCGCCAAAGCGCCGCCGATGGCGCCGCAATGCCGTCCCTCGATCCGCCGCGGCCACATGCCGTCGAGGAAGCTGACGATGGCTGCGGGGCGGCCGCAAAGCTGGCGCAGCGCCGTGCCGTCCGCGGCGTGGATCGGGGTCGGGCAGGCGATGCCCTTGCCGGCGAGATGATCGAGCAGCGCGAGGAAGAACGGCAGGTCGGCCGGGTCGACTCGCTTTTCATAGAGCGTGAGGATGTAGGTGCCGCGCTCGGTGCGCAGCAGATAGTTGGAATTCTCAACCCCTTCGGCGATGCCCTTGCACGAGATCGGCTCGCCCAGCGCGTAATCCGCCAGGAAGGCCCTCAGCTCGTCATCGGGAACATCGGTATAGACAGCCATCTCGTTCAGGCTCGCAGGTTGCCTGAGGCGCCCCGCGCTTGTGCCATCGGCACGCCTCGAATAAAGTGCGGGCCGCATCATCCGACTGCCGCCGCGAGCGGGCAAGCGAATACCGGACCTACGCACAAGGAACAGAAGCAGAAAATGAGGGGATCGACGCCGGCACAGCGCGCCCCCCGGCGAACGAGGTTTGCCGGGTGGTGCTCGGGGATTTTGGCGATGGTCGCGCTGGCGGGCTGCTCCAATTTCGGCGGCCGCGGCGCTTCTTATACCTGTCCCGCGACGACGACGGTGCCTGAGCTGCAGACGCTCGTCCAGGTCGTGCCGGGCGCGAACGGCGCGACGATCCAATCCTCCGGTCGCATCAACACGGTCTCGGCCGAATGCGACCGTGACGGCGATACCGGCGTGCTCAGCAAAGTGACCATCGAATTCACCGGGCTCAGGACGACGCCGGCCATCAACCAGGTCGCGCTGCCCTATTTCGTCGCCTTGGCCGACGCCAACGGCAATATCCTCGGCAAGCAGCAATACACGATGACCCTCAGCTTTCCGCCGGATGCGCAGGTCACCAAGGCCCCCGATCTTGTGACCGTGCATATCCCGCTCAAGAACGCCCAGCTCGGCAATGTTTACACGGTGGTGGTCGGCTTCCAGCTCACCCAGAGCCAGCTCGACTACAACCGCGCCCACATGCAGTGAAGCGGCCGGGCTGATGGCGAAAAGCCGCCCCCGGAAGTCGAGGCGTGTTGTAAGGCGCGACGAGGACAGCATCTTCGGTCGGGTCGAGCGCATCGCCGATCGCGACTGGGCGCTCGATTTCTATCATCACCTGCTCACCGTCTCGCCCTGGACGGTGTTCGTCATCCTCATCGCCACCTATATCGCGTTCAATCTTCTCTTCGGCGCGCTCTACCTGCTGCAGCCAGGCGGCATCGCCAATGCGCGGCCCGGCTCGTTCGCGGATGCGTTCTTCTTCAGCGTGCAGACCATGGCGACGATCGGCTATGGCGACATGCATCCGGCGACGCTCTATGCCAATCTCCTTGTCACCGCCGAGGTGCTGCTCGGCATGACCGGGCTCGCGCTGGCAACCGGTCTCGTCTTCGCGCGCTTCTCGCGGCCGACGGCCCGGGTGATGTTCAGCCGGGTCGCAGTGGTGACCAACCATGACGGCATGCCGAGCCTGATGTTCCGCGCTGCCAATCGCCGCCGCAACGAGATCCTCGAGGCGCAAGTGACGGTCATGCTGCTGCGCGACGAACTCAATGCCGAAGGCATCGAGATGCGGCGCTTTCACGAGATGGCGGTGGTACGTCCGCTCACGCCGATGTTCGCGCTGACCTGGACGGTGATCCATCCCATCGATCAAACGAGCCCGCTCTTTGGTGAAAGCCGCGAAAGCCTGCTGCGCGCGCACGGGCATGTCGTCGTCAGCATCAGCGGCATCGACCAGATCTTCTCGCAAACGATTTATGCCCGCCATACCTATGAGGCGAGCGAAATCCGTTGGAGCCATCGTTTCGCGGACATCTTGACGCGCGCTCCGGACGGCCATCGCCAGATCGATTACCGCCGCTTCCACGATACGATCGAGGCCGAAGAAGCGGCGCCGAGCGCGACTTCATCGCGCATGGTGAGCGCATGATCGCGCGCATCGGCTTCGCCATCCTCGCGGCTGTCGGCGTGATCACCGCCGGGACCGCCGGCGCACAAGAGGAGAAGGTCCTCAACGTCTATAACTGGTCGGACTACATCGCCCCGGACACGGTCGCGAATTTCGCGAAAGAGACCGGCATCAAGGTGAATTACGACGTCTATGACAGCAACGAGGTGCTCGAGGCGAAGCTGCTCGCCGGGCATTCGGGCTACGACGTTGTCGTGCCTTCCGCCGCGCCCTATCTCGCGCGCCAGGCGGCGTCCGGCGTCTATCGCAAGATCGACAAGGCGGCGCTCAAGAATTACGGCGATCTCGATCCGCAGATCATGGCGGCGGCCGCCAATGCCGATCCCGGCAATCAATTCGGCGTGCCCTATATGTGGGGCACGACCGGCTTCGGCTACAACCGCGCCAAGGTGAAGAAAGCACTGGGCGAGGGCGCGCCGGTCGACAGCTCGGCGCTCATCTTCGATCCGGCGAATGCGAAGAAGCTCGGCACCTGCGGCATCGAGCTCCTGGACAGCGCGCAAGAGCTGTTTCCCGCCGCGCTCGCCTATCTTCACGCCGATCCCTTGAGCCGCACGCAGGCCGATCTCGATCGCGCCGCCGGCGTGATCCAGGCGATCCGGCCCGCCATCCGCAAATTCCATTCGTCGGAATACATCAACGATCTCGCCAATGGCGATATCTGTATCGCCTGGGGCTATTCGGGCGATGTCGTGCAGGCGCGGAACCGCGCCCAGGATGCGAAGAACGGCGTCGATATCGGCTACACCATCCCGAAAGAAGGCGCGATGATCTGGATCGACATGATGGCGATCCCGGCCGATGCGCCGCATCCCGGCAATGCGCTGAAGTTCGTCGACTACATTCTTCGTCCCGAGGTCGCGGCGAAGATCAGCGATACGGTGGCTTACGCCAATCCCAACACCGCGGCGACGAAGCTGGTCGATCCGAAGATCAGCGGCGATCCCAATATCTATCCGCCGCAAGAAGTGCGCGCGCGGCTCTTCTTCGACAAGCCGGTGACGCCGCAATATGAGCGGCTGCGCACCCGCGCCTGGACGCGCATCAAGACGGGCCAATAGGCGTGGCGGCGCATCTCGTTATCGAACAAGTCGTCAAACGGTTTCCCGGCGCCACGGCGGCGGCGGTGGATGGCGTCTCGCTGGAGATCGACACCGGCGAGTTCTTCGCGCTCCTGGGTCCTTCGGGCTGCGGCAAGACCACGCTGCTGCGGCTGCTCGCGGGTTTCGAGACACCCGATAAAGGCCGCGTCCTGATCGAGGGCCAGGATATGGCATCGGTCCCGCCTTATGCGCGGCCGACCAACATGATGTTCCAATCCTATGCGCTCTTTCCGCATATGAGCGTCGCGGAGAATGTCGGCTTCGGCTTGAAGCAGGACAAGCGGCCGCGCGCCGAAATCGATGAGCGCGTCGCGGCGATGCTCGATCTGGTGAAGCTCGGGCCCTTGGCGCGGCGCAGGCCCGGCCAGCTTTCGGGCGGCGAAAAGCAGCGCGTCGCCCTGGCGCGCGCCCTCATCAAAGAGCCCAAGCTCTTGCTGCTCGACGAGCCGCTCACCGCGCTCGACCGCAAGCTGCGCGAGGAAACACGCTTCGAGCTGGTGCGCATCCAGCAACGCGTCGGCATCACCTTCTTGCTCGTGACGCATGACCAGGAAGAGGCGATGAGCATGGCGCGCCGCATCGCCGTCATGGATCGCGGCCGCATCGTGCAGCTTGGCCCGCCCGCCGAGGTCTACGAGCATCCCGACAACCGCTTCGTCGCCGGCTTCCTCGGCGCGGTCAATCTGCTCGAAGCGCGCGTCACCGGTTTCGAGAGCGGCACCGCGACGCTCGAATCCGCCGAAGCCGGCGTGCCGCTGACGCTCGCGCATGAGCGGCCGTTGGTGCGGGGTGCCCTGGTCACGGTCGCTCTGCGGCCCGAGAAGATGCTCCTCGGCAGCACCGCCAATCCCTCCTGGGCCAACGCGGTGGCTGGCACGGTGCAGGGCGTCGCCTATCGCGGCGAGGCCTCGGATGTCGAGATCGCGCTGGCCAGCGGCAAGGTGATGCGCGCGACCATCGCCAATGCCGATCGCCAGGCGCGCAGCAGCCTCGCGCTCGGGCAGAAGATCTTTCTCGGCTGGCGGCGCGACGCCGGCGTGGTACTCGAGCGATGAGGCGCTTTGCCGCCGTGCTGCCGCCTTACGCCTGGCTGGCGCTGTTCTTCCTGGTGCCTTTCCTCATCGTGTTGAAGATAAGCCTCGCGGATCAGGCGTTAGGTATCCCGCCTTACACGCCGCTCGTCGCCAACGGCCAGCTCCAGGCAAGCGGCGCGAATTACCAATTCCTCTTCAGCGACAGTCTTTATGCGCGCGCCTATCTCAACGCGATCTGGTTCGCGGGGTGGTCGACCTTGGGCTGCCTGCTGATCGGCTATCCGCTCGCCTATGCGATCGTGCGCGCGCCGCTGCGCTGGCGCAATGCGCTGCTGCTGCTCGTCATCCTGCCGTTCTGGACGAGCTTCCTGATCCGCGTCTATGCCTGGATCGGATTGCTCAAGGGCAACGGCCTCATCAACGATCTGCTGCTGCAGATCGGCCTCATCCACGCGCCGCTGCCGCTGATCAATAATTCCTTCTCGGTCTTTGTCGGCCTCATCTATTCCTACCTGCCTTACATGGTGCTGCCGCTTTATGCGGCGCTCGAAAAGCTCGATCCGAGCCTGCTCGAAGCCGCCGCCGATCTCGGCTGCCGTCCGCGCCAGGCGTTTTGGCGCGTGACCTTGCCGCTGTCGCTTCCCGGCATCATCGCGGGCGCGCTGCTCGTCTTCATCCCGATGTGCGGCGAGTTCATCATCCCCGATCTCTTGGGCGGACCCGACACGCTGATGATCGGCCATGTGCTCTGGGACGAGTTCTTCACCAATCGCGACTGGCCGCTCGCTTCGGCGGTCGCCGTCGCAATGCTGGTGCTGCTGGTGCTGCCGATGGGGCTGCTGCGCCGCTATCTGACGGGCGAGCGCGCATGAGCCGGCGTCTCTCGCCCTTCCTCGCGGTCATGATGGTGATCGGCTTCCTCTTTCTCTACGGGCCGATCGCCTCGGTGATCGTTTATTCCTTCAACGCCTCGCGTCTCGTCACCGTCTGGGCCGGCTTCTCGACGCAGTGGTACGGCGAGCTGCTGCGCAACGACCAGATCAAACATGCGGCGCTCATCAGCTTCGAGATCGCGATCCTCGCCGCGACCGGGGCGCTGATTCTCGGCACGCTCGCCGGCTTCGTCCTCGCGCGCTATCGCCGCTTCATCGGCCGCACGCTCTTCGGCGCGCTGGTCACCGGTCCGCTGGTGATGCCCGAAGTCATCACCGGCCTCTCGCTGCTGCTGCTGTTCGTCGCCCTGGAGCAGGCGATCGGCTGGCCGCGCGGCCGCGGCGTGCCGACCATCGTCATCGCGCATATCACGCTCGGCATGGCCTATGTCTCGGTCGTGGTCGAGGCGCGGCTCGCCTCCTTCGACCGCTCGCTCGAAGAGGCAGCGCTCGATCTCGGGGCGCGGCCGGGCAAAGTGTTCTTCGTCATCACCCTGCCGCTGATCGCGCCGGCACTGATCGCTGGCTGGCTATTGGCTTTCACCCTCTCGCTCGACGATCTGGTGATCGCGAGCTTCACCACCGGTCCGGCGGCGACGACCCTGCCGATGGTGATCTTCTCGAGCGTGCGTTTGGGCGTCAGCCCGCAGATCAATGCGCTCGCCACGATCCTGCTCGTGGTGGTCGCCTTCGCCGTCGTCATCGCTGGACGGCTGGTTTCTAGAACTCGTAATTCAGCAGCGACGTGACCGGCACGTCGAACCGCTTGCGGCCGTTCAAGCCCGTCAGCTCGATGATGAAGGCGCTGCCGACGACATTGGCGCCGACCATGCGGCAGAGCCGCACCGCGGCGGCGGCGGTGCCGCCGGTGGCGAGCAGATCGTCGACGATAACGACGCGTTGCCCGGCCTCGATCGCATCCGACTGGATCTCGACGGTGTCGCTGCCATATTCGAGGTCGTAGGTATGGGGGATGGTGTGGCCCGGCAGCTTGCCTTTCTTGCGGATCATGACGAAGCCGCAGCCCAACAGCACGGCAACCGGCGCCGCTATCAGGAAGCCGCGGGATTCGATGCCGGCCAGTAAATCGGGCTTCAGCGGCCGTAATGCCTCGGTCATCTGGGCGACAGTTTCTTTCCAGGCGCCGGGATGTTTCAGCAGGGTCGAGATGTCGTAGAATAGGATTCCCGGCTTCGGGAAATCCGGGATGCCGCGGATATGCTGCTTCAAATCCATTGAAAGTCTCTCGCTGAGTTCCCCCGACACCTGACCTAATGTAGCGGACGCCGCCGGGCGCGGCAGCCGCGGAAGCATCGAAAGTCACAATATCGCCGTTATTACTCTGGAGTAGCTGAGCAATGGCCGAGGAAGGCTGGATCGAGGCAAAGCCCGGCGGCGGCGAGTTGGCCTATGTCGCCGGCGGGCAGTGGCTCATCTCCGCCGCGCCCGAGCTCGACCGGCAGCTGCACGCGCTCGAGCGCGGGCCGGCACGGCCCGGCGGCGGCCGTCAGCGGGTGCGCATCGATTGCGCTCCGCTCGAGGCGCTCGACACGGTCGGGGCCTGGCTGATCTTGCGCCTCAAAGCCGTGCTGGCGCGGCGCGGCGCCGAAGTCTCGCTCGACAATCTCGCGACGCGTTTCGCGCCGCTGCTCGAGCAAGTCGAGAAATATCACCCCGACCCGGCCAAACAGCGCCGGCGCTTGCCCGGCCTTGTCGATCTCCTCGCCGCGCTCGGCGCTTGGGCGATCAGCCATGTCCGCGATGTCGGCGAAGGCTTCGGCTTCCTTGGCGAGGTAACGCTTGCCGCCACGCGCGTGATCACGCGTCCGCGCCGCTTGCGGCCGATCGCGTTCATCAGCCAGATGCAGCATACGGGTCCGGCGGCGCTGCCGATCGTCGGGCTGCTTTCTTTTCTCATCGGCATCGTCTTCGCCTATCAGGGCGCCGTGCAGTTGCAGCAGTTCGGCGCCGAGATCTTCACCGTCAACCTGCTCGGCATCGCCTTCGTGCGCGAGCTCGGCGTGCTGCTCTCGGCGATCATCATTGCCGGCCGCTCGGGGAGCGCCTTCACCGCCGAGATCGGCACGATGCAGGTTAATGAAGAGATCGACGCGATGGTCACGATCGGCCTCGACCCGGTCGAGGTGCTGGTGCTGCCGCGCGTCGGCGCGCTGATGGTGACGCTGCCGCTCATGACCTTCTTCGCCAATGTCATGGGCCTGCTCGGCGGCGCCGCGCTCTGCGACTTGCAGCTCCACATTCCGCTGCCGCTCTTTCTTTCGCAGTTGAATTCGGCCATCACAGGCTGGACCTTCTGGCTCGGCCTCATTAAGGCGCCGTTCTTTGCGCTGGTGATCGCCCTCGTCGGCTGTCGCGAAGGGCTGCGCGTTTCGCGCAGCGCCGAAAGCGTCGGCCGACAAACCACTTTGTCTGTCGTCGAATCCATTTTTTTGGTGATCGTCCTCGATGCCATCTTCTCCATCGTCTTTGCCAAGTTCAACCTCTGACGCCCCGGTGCTGCGGGTGCGCGGCCTGACGACGCGCATCGGCGGCCAGGTACTGCATCGCGACCTCGCGCTCGACCTCTATCGCGGCGAGGTATTGGCGCTGGTCGGCGCGTCGGGCTCGGGTAAATCGGTCCTGCTGCGCACGCTCTTGGGGCTGCGGCGGCCCGCTTCGGGTGCGATCGTCGCCTTCGGCCACGACATCACGCGCCTCAGCCCCGAAAAGAAGCATCGGCTCGATCGCCGCTGGGGCGTCCTGTTCCAGGACGGCGCGCTTTTCAGCTCGCTGACCGTCGCCGAGAATATCGAAGTGCCGCTCAGGGAGGTGCTCCACCTCGACTCGCCGCTGCGCGACACGATCGCCGCCCTGAAGATCGCGCTGGTCGGATTGCCGCCGGATGCCGGCAGCAAGTTCCCCGCCGAGCTTTCGGGCGGCATGCGCAAGCGCGCCGGCCTCGCGCGCGCTCTGGCGCTCGATCCGGAACTGCTCTTCCTCGATGAACCGACCTCGGGTCTCGATCCGATCGCCGGGGCGGATTTCGACCGGCTGCTCGTCGATCTCAGGAACAGCCTCGGCCTTACCGTGCTGATGGTGACGCATGATCTCGACAGCATCTACACGATAGCCGATCGCGTCGCCGTGCTGGTCGATCAAGGGCTGAGGATCGGCACGATCGACGAGATGCGCCGCGACCCGAATCCATGGATCACGCGCTACTTCGGCGGACCTCGCGGCCGCGCGGCCGAAGCCCGCAACCAGCCGGAGGCCCCGACCAGGGACTAAAAGATGGAAACACGCGCCAGCTATATCGCCGTTGGCTTGTTCGTGGTGGCACTGCTTGCCGGCCTCGTCGCCGCCGTGCTCTGGTTCACCGGGCGCCAGCTCGCCGAGAGCGCCACGCGCTACGAGACCTACTTTGCCAGCGTCGGCTCGGGCCTCAGCGCCGGCTCGCCGGTGCGCGTCAATGGCGTCCAGCTCGGCCGCGTCGCCGAGGTGGCGCTCGATCCCGACAACCCGACGCGGGTCCGCGTCAGGATGGATATCTCGAGCAACGCGCCCATCCGCTCGGACTCGGTCGCGACGCTCGAGATCCAGAGTCTCGCCGGCACGGTAGCGATCGAGATCAGCGCCGGCACGAAGAACGCGCCGCCGATCGAAATCCAGCCCGACCAAAGCTATCCCGTGATCTGGTCGCGCGAATCGAATCTCGGCCAGATCGTCGACGCCGTGCCCAATCTCGTCTTTAAGATGACCGAGCTGCTCGATCGTCTGCAGGACCTGGTGAACGACAAGAACCGCCAGGCCTTCGCCGACACGCTCGACAATCTCTCGCAGCTGACGGCGGTGGCCTCGGCACATCGCGAGGATCTGGCGCGGCTGCTCGCCGACAGCGCCACCGATGCGCGCGACCTCCACCAGGTGATCGTCAATCTCAACGACATGACGAAGAAGCTCAACCAGATCGCCGACCAGGCCAACGGAAGCTTGCGCAACCTGAACGCCGCGGTGCAGGAGAATCGGGCACCCCTCAAGGAATTCACGCAGAACGGGCTGCAGCAATTCCAGGAACTGGCGGTCGACATGCGTTCCCTGGTGGCGGAATTGTCGCGCACCGTCAACGCGCTCGACCGCGACCCGTCGCGCCTCATCTACGGCGACCGCCGTGAAGGATACCGTCCACAATGAGCTTCGGCCGCCATGAGATTTCTGCTGCCATGAGGATCTTTCCGCTTGCACTGCTCGCCGCGGTCGCGCTCGCCGGCTGCAGCGACATCCTGCCGAAACCCGCGCCGCCGCCGGCGCTCTACCGCCTGGCCGCCGCGAGCGATTTCCCGCGCGGCGCAGCGCCGGCATCGATTCAACTCCAGATCGAGGCTCCGAACGCGGAGGCGGCGATCGACACGACGCGCATCGCGCTGAGCCGCAGCTCCACGACGCTCGATTATTTTGCCGATGCCGCGTGGACGGACCGGCTACCGCTGGTGCTGCAGGCGCAGCTGCTGGCGAGTTTCCAGAACGCACATCGCCTGGTCGCGATCGCGGGGGCCGCCAGCTCCGCGCGGAGCGACGCGATCTTGGCGATCGCGCTCAGGCATTTCGAGGCGCAATATGGCGGCGCGGGCGCGCCGCAATGGCGGATCGAGCTGAATGCCGATCTCATTTCCACGGCCGATCGCAAGGTGATTGCGACGCGCCTCTTCACCGGGAGCGCCATCGCGGCACAGAACAACATGGCTGCGATCGTCGACAGCGCCGATCAGGCCTGGCGCGAGGTCGCGACGCAAATCGTTAATTGGGCGGCTGATAATCTGGCACGTCGGCCACGCTAGGCCATGATCGCATGAGACGGAATCGAGTGTCGATTCCGTCTCATGCGTGAATTATGGCCTAAACTTTTGAATGAAGAGCACGATTCACGTTGCGGAAAAGAAGCGGGATCGCTTCTTTTCGAAACGATCGTGCTCGAGCGCACACGGCGCTTGACCGGCGGAATCGCGGCGGGACATAAACGTCGCGGGGGTTCCGCCATCGATTCGCTTTCGCCCATCACCGATTTCGCGCGTTTGAGCCGCGCCGCGCTGCAAACCATGGCGGGCGCCGGCCAGGTGCTGAGCGAATGCCAGCGCGCGATGGCGGCGGCGGGCACCTCGCCGCTGGCCGAGGCGCTGCAAGGCGCCGCGCCGATTTTCGAATGGCAGCATTATCCCAGCGGCGACATCTACGATCCTGCCAGCCACGCGCAGTATTTCTATCATGCGCATCCGCCGGGCGAGCGGCGCGCGGGCGGCGACGAGCATGGCCATTTCCACGCCTTCCTGCGCGCGCGCGGCATGCCGGCGGGTGTGCGTCCGCTGGTCATGCCGGAATTCGCGGTCGCCAACAACCCGGCCGCGCCGAAAGCGCCGCTCGTTCCCTCGGCGCCCGCGCCGGCGGCGGGCGAGGAAGCCGATCCCTGGAGCCATCTTGTCGCCATCGCCATCGATGCGACCGGCGCGCCGCTGCGCCTTTTCACCACCAATCGCTGGGTGACCGGCGAAACCTGGTATCCCGCCGCCGATGTCGCGCGGATGCTCGACTGTTTCACCCTCGGCGGGAGCGGCCCGTCGCCGCTGCTCAATCGCTGGATCGCGGCGCTGATCGGGCTCTACAAGCCGCAGCTGGCCGATCTCCTCGCCCAGCGCGATGCCGCGGTGATGGATTGGCGCCGCCGCCGCCGCGCCAAGGTGCATGTCCTCGAGGATCAGCGGCTCGAAGTCACCTCGGTGCTGGCGATCGATCTCAAGGCGCAGATCGCCCAGATCGACGCGGCGCTGCGCCGGGTCGCGTAGCACCGGCGCCGCACGAAGCGAAAAAGACTAATCGCGTAGGAAAGCCGAGCCAGGTTTTAGCGGGCGTTATTCGCCGGCGGCGGTGGTGCGCCCGTTACGGGCAAATGGCGTTGGCGCAAGCAATTCTGCCGATAGGCCTCGCGCTGGGCATTGGCCTCGGGCGTGTGGTCGGGATATTTCTGCGCCGCCAGCTGCGCGCAAGCGGTCATCTGATCCCAGGCCCGGAAGCTCTGCTGCTGCGCCGACTGCGCGCGGGCGAGATGCGGCGCCGCCGCCAGCAGCACCGCGGCGGCCCATAAACCGGCCGGGGCGATCGCGGTGCACCAGGGTTTCGCCGGCCGCTTCATGCGTTCGACTCCAGCGCCGGGTCTTGTTGCCGCCGATGGCGCCGGAACATGATCGGCACATAGGCGATGAGATAGGCGAAAAGCGGCGCTTCGATCAGCAACACCGATTTGCCTTGCTCGCGGCGCAGCAGCCGCTGCGCCGTTTCATGCGCTTCGGCGAGGCAGGTTTCGGCGGCCGGGCCGACGCGCTCGCCGCAGGTGTCGTCGATATAGTCCGCGACGGTGGTCAGCCGGCCATCGACCCGCACCGCGTCCTTGAATTGCGGATAGATGCGCCACGTCATCACCGCCATCCAGGCGATGACCAGCAAAAACAGATAAGACGAGAGCTTCGACATGGCGGGCAAGGCGCGGCTTTCTCCGATCGCCCTGCATTATAACGGCCGCCGCGGCTTCGGCATCCGCGGCGCGGCTAAAAAATATGACAGGCTTTGGCCCGGCTCATCGACTGCCGCAGGCTCCGCCCGATATCGAGCTGCGGCCGAGGAGGCAGCGGGTGTCAATCGCGGCGCTGGCGCGGTTTCTTGTCCAAATCCTGGTCGGGGCTTTTCTTGCCCAAGCCTTCCGGCGGCAACTCTTCCGTCGGCTCGGTGGTCTCGTCGTCCTCGTGCTTCGGCTCGCCTTGCGGATCGCGGAGGCCGCCGCCCGGCATCTTGTAGAAATCCTTGTCGCTGCGCTCGTCCTTGTCGCCGCCCACGCTTGCCTCCTCGCTGGCCCGAGAAGATAGTCGGGCGCGAGCGGCATGGTTCCACTGGGGGTGGGGAGTACGCGACATGGGCACGGGTCGGCTCGAAGCCTTCACCGACGGCGTCATCGCCATCATCATCACCATCATGGTGCTGGAGCTGAAGCTGCCCGAGGGTCACGATGTGCCCGGCCTGCTCGCGGCCGCGCCCAGCTTCCTCATCTACGCGCTCAGCTTCGTCAATGTCGGCCTGTTCTGGAACAACCATCACCACATGCTGCATGCGGCGCGCCAGGTCAACGGCACCGTGCTCTGGGCCAACCTCTTCCTCTTGTTCTGGCTCTCGCTCGTCCCCTTCGTGATCCGCTGGATCGGCGAGGCCGGGATATCGCCCTTGCCGATCGCCGCCTACGGCTTCGTCCTGACGCTCAGCGGCGCCGGTTATCGCTGGCTCGAGCTTGCGATCATCGCGGCCAATCCGCGCAACCGCGTGCTGGCGCGCGCGATCGGCGCGGACTGGAAGGGCTGGCTCTCGCTCGCCGGCTATGCGGCGGCGATGCCGCTGGCTTTCGTCGGCCCGTGGATCGCGATCGCGATCTATCTCGCCATCGCGATCCTGTGGCTGATCCCCGATCGCCGCATCGAGGCGGCGCTCGGAAGAGACGAGGACTCCGCCGGCTGAGCGCGAGGCTGACGGTCACATCGGCGGTTTGACGCCGTTCTTCTCGACCGTGATGTTGTTGGTCGTCAGCGATCCGTCCGGATTCCGGCGAGCGAAAATATAGACCGTCTGGCCGGGCTTGAGGTCCCTGATGCTGGCCCCTTTGGGCGATGGCCCGACGACGATGGTATTGGGATCGACGATAATCTGCGCAGTGCTGCCCTTGTAATTGACCGACAGCACTTGTCCTTGCATCGCCTTCGCCACGCCCGTGACCGTCGCATTGGTCATGATCGCGTTCGGTTGCGTATCCCAGGGCAGCTGGCCTTCGCCGACGCCGCGCAGGGCGGGCGGGAAGATATGGATCTCGGTCGCATGGAGCTTGCCGTCCTTGCCTGGCACCGAAGTTGCGCCGACGAAATCGCCCGCATGGATGTCGCTCAGCTTCTTGCGAACCAGCGCACTGATGCGGTAATTCGGCGCCAGAGTCACGATGTTCATCGAGCCGTCGCGGGCCTCCACCGTGATCGCTCGGCTGCCGAGCCTCTCGATTGTGCCGCGCACGTTCGCGGGGGCGCCTTGTGGAGCGCCGCCTTGCATAGGCTGGCCAACAGCGATGGGCCCGAGTGCCAATGTCGTCAGAGCCGCAAAGATCGCGGCTGCGATGAAGAGCTTCGAGCGCATCCTTTGACCTCCACTTTGCGGTAAACAAAAACCGCGAGACACCCTCCGGCGCCTCGCGGTAATCCTGTCCTAGTCTCGCATGGCGAGGCGATCACATTACGGGTTTCAGACCGTTCTTCTCGACCGTGACGTTGTTGGCGGTGAGGCTGCCGTCTGGCGCCTTGACCGCGCGCAAGAACACCGCCTTGCCGGGCTTCAGGTCGGCCGTGGTGCCGGGAACACCCGTGTCGATCAACGTCTTGCTGTCGACCACGACTTCACTCGTCTGACCCTTTTGGGTGACGGTCAGTACATTCCCGTTCTTCGCTTTGGCCACTCCTTGCAAGTGCGCGTTGGTCATCATGCTGTTGGGTGCATAGTCAAAGGGTCCCTGCAGCTCGGGGACGCGCGGCGGAAGACCGTGAATTTCCAGCGCGTGCTGCTTGCCATCCTTGCCCGGCATCGAGAGGATGGAGAGATAGTCGCCCTGTTTGATGTCGCTAAGCTTTGTTTTCTTCATCG
>DATNGE010000110.1:0-6203 GCA_035606035.1 Allostellaceae bacterium | reverse complement strand
CGCCGATCAGGTCGTCGAGCCGGCATCGCATCCGCAGGCGCTCACCGCGCTGCAGGCCGCCGGCGTTGCCGTCCAGGGAATGCTGCGCCCCGGCCTCGGCCACGGCATCGACGCCGAAGGCCTCACCCGCGGCGGCGAATTCCTGAAAGCCGCGCTCGGCGTGTGAAGGGTGCTCCCTCACCCTCCCGCTAGCGGGAGAGGGTGCCGAGCGCAGCGAGGCGGGTGAGGGGATTAGTCACTTCGCGTCCAAATAAGGTTGCAATTTTCCGATCATCTCGGGGCTGTCCCATTTGGCGGCGCCTTCTTCCTTGCCGACGATCGTCCCGTCACGCGCGATCAAGTAGCTGGTCGGCAAGCCTTGCGCACCGAATTCACTGGTCGCCGCGCTTTTGGGATCGAGGAAGATCGCGAGGTGCTTGATCGCGTGCTGTTCGAGGAAGGTCGCCACGACCGTCTCGCCTTGGCGATCCTGCGAGATCGCGAGGATGGCGAGCTTATCGCCGAGTTGTGCCTGCAGGCGTTCGAGCGCCGGCATCTCCTCGACGCAAGGCACGCACCACGTCGCCCAGAGATTGACCAGCACGAGCTGGCCTTTGTAATCCGCGAGCTGCTTTGTCACGCCGTCACGAGTCGTGAAGGCGAGCGCCGGCGCTGGCAGCGGCGCGGCCAGCGCGGTAAACTGGCCGAGGTTTTCGCCCGCCGTTGAAGCGGCGGGCGCTTGCGGAATTCTCTCGATGCGGGCGGGACGCAAGGACAGCACCAGCAGCGCCGCACCGCATAGGATGAGCAGCACCGTGAGCGCGCGTATCGCAAGCTTCATTCCGAACGGCATCGCGCCGTGAGCGCAGCACGGACCAACGCGCCCGTCAATGCGAGGCGGACGAACTCGGCCCAAAAAAATCTGGCCTGGGGTGGACGTTTCGCCGCAGCGCCGAGCGACATTATGCAGGCGATCAACGCCTCGCTCGAGATCGACAAGCGCCTCTATGCTCAGGACATAGCAGGCTCGCTGGCGCATAGCGCGATGCTGGTGAAACGCCGCATCATCTCGCGCACCGACGGCGCGGCGATCGCGACCGGCCTCGCCCGCATCCAGCGCGAGATCGAGCGCGGCAAATTCCCGTTTCGTGTCGAGCATGAGGACATTCACCTCAATATCGAGGCGCGGCTCGCCGAGCTGATCGGCGCGCCGGCCGGACGGCTGCACACCGCGCGCTCGCGCAACGATCAGGTGGCGACCGATTTCCGGCTCTGGACGCGCGATGCGATCGACCGGCTCGACCGCCAGATGATGGCACTGCAAGCGGCGCTGATCGCGCAGGCGGAAAAGCACAGCGCCACGATCATGCCCGGCTTCACCCATCTGCAGGTCGGGCAGCCGGTGACCTTCGGCCATCATCTTCTCGCCTATGTCGAGATGCTGGGCCGCGACCGCGGACGGTTTTCCGATGCGCGGAAGCGGCTCAACGAATCGCCTTTGGGCGCCGGCGCGCTCGCGGGTACTTCTTTCCCGATCGATCGCGCCATGACCGCGAAAGCGCTGGGCTTCGACCGGCCGGCGGCGAATTCGCTCGATGCGGTCTCGGATCGCGATTTCGCGCTCGAATTTCTCGCCGCCGTGGCGATTGCGGCAACGCATCTTTCGCGCCTTGCCGAAGAGATCATCCTCTGGCTGACCGAGCCGTTCCGCTTCATCAAGCTCTCCGACGCTTTCACCACCGGCAGCTCGATGATGCCGCAGAAACGCAACCCGGACGCGGCGGAGTTGGTGCGCGCCAAGGCCGGGCGCTTGATCGGCACGCTGACCGGCTTGCTGGGCGTAATGAAGGGGCTGCCCCTCGCCTATGCCAAGGACATGCAGGAAGACAAAGCGCCGGTGTTCGATGGCGCCGACAGCCTCGCCTTGTGCCTCGCCGCTGCGGCGGGCATGGTGCGCGACATGAAAGTAGACAAAACGGCGATGCGCCGCATCGCGCAAAGCGGCTTTTCGACCGCGACCGATCTCGCCGATTGGCTCGTGCGCAATCTGAAGATTCCCTTCCGTCAGGCGCACCACATCACGGGCGCGCTCGTCGCGCGCGCCGAGGCGCTGCACTGCGATCTCGCCGAATTGTCGATCGCCGAGATGCGTGGCGTCGAGAGGCGCATCACGCCGGCGATCTTCGATGTGCTGACCGTCGAGCGCTCGGTCGCGAGCCGCAAAAGCTTCGGTGGCACCGCGCCCACCAATGTCGCGCGCTCGGCCGCAGCGGCTCGCCGCCGTTTCCTCAAGGAGGCTTGATGAGCAACACCTGGCGCCTCATTGCCCTCGCGCTCGTCGTGCTCGCCCTCGCCGGCTGCGGCAAGAAGGGCCTGCCCGGCCCGCCGCCCGGCGTCCCCAACACCTACCCGCAGAATTACCCGGCGCAGTGAGCTCGAGAGACCAGCCCTGGGCGCCCGAGATCGCCTATCGCGGCGGCGCGCTCGCAATCGAGGCGATGCCGCTCGCGCTCATCGCCGACGAGGTCGGCACGCCTTGCTATGTCTATTCGGCAGCGCAGATCGCACGGCGCTATCGCGAATTCGCGGCGGCCTTCGGCGATAACCGCCCATCGATCTGCTATTCGGTCAAAGCCAACCCCAACCTCGCCGTCGTCGCGCTTTTGGGCAAGCTCGGCGCCGGCGCCGATGTCGTCTCGGAAGGCGAGTTCCGCCGGGCTCTTGCCGCCGGCATTCCCGGCGGCCGCATCATTTTCTCGGGCGTCGGCAAGAGCGAGAGCGAATTGGAATTCGCGCTCGCGCACGACGTGCATCAGATCAATGTCGAATCCCTGCCTGAGCTCGAAACCCTCAGCGCCGTCGCGACACGGATGGGCCGCATCGCGCCGGTTGCGATCCGCATCAATCCCGATGTCGATGCACGCACCCATGCGAAGATCACGACCGGCAAGAAAGAGAACAAATTCGGCATCGATCTCGCCCACGCGCGCGCCGCCTATAAACGGGCGCGCAGCCTGCCTGGCCTCGCGCCGGTGGGAATTGCCGTTCATATCGGCTCGCAACTGACGAGCCTGCGCCCCTTCACGACCGCTTTCCGCCGCATCGCCGAGCTTTATCGCGAACTTCGCGCCGATGGCGTCCCCTTAGAGCGGCTCGATCTCGGTGGCGGGCTCGGTATCCGCTACCGCGACGAAGACCCGCCCGCGATCGCCGATTACGGCGCCATGGTCACCCGCGTCTTCGGCAATCTCGGCGCCCAACTCAGCTTCGAGCCCGGCCGCGCCATCGTCGGCAATGCCGGCGTTCTGTTAGCCAAGGTCATCTATGTGAAACAGGGCGTCAGTCATCGCTTCGTCATCTTGGACGCAGCAATGAACGATCTAATCCGTCCCGCATTGTATGAAGCGTGGCACGAGATTCTGCCGCTCAGCGGCCCACCGGCGCGGCGCGGGATGAAAGAGGCGGATGTGGTCGGACCGGTCTGCGAGACCGGCGACACTTTTGCGGCCAAGCGCAAGCTGCCGCCGCTTTCCGAGGGCGACCGCGTCGCCCTCATGTCGGCAGGCGCCTATGGCGCTTCCATGAGTTCGGGATACAATACCCGCTTGCCGGCGCCGGAAGTGCTGGTCAGTGGCGGCCAATTTGCCGTCATCCGGCCCCGGACGAGCTATCAGGCGGTACTCGGCGAGGACCGGATTCCGCCTTGGCTCACCGAGAGTTGATCCGGCCAATCGAGAGGCCGGGTAAGGACCTAGGCGTGATGGTCGCATGAGCATCGACACCGCTGTTCCGCCTGCTGTTCCGGCCGCCCCGCCGCGCCTCAAGCGCCGCCTCGAACTCGCGACCGTGGCGCTGATTTGGGAGCGGCTCTGGCCCGCCATGTGGCCAAGCGTGGTCGTAATCGGCATTTTCCTGACGCTCGCTCTCTTCGACGTTCCGACACGGCTGCCGGTCTCGGCGCATTGGCTACTGCTGGCTCTCGCATTGGTGCTGCTGACGCTCGCCGTGCTCGATGGCATGCGACGCTTTTCCTGGCCGAGCCGCGACGATGCGCGGCGTCGCCTCGAATTGGCGAGCCGGCTCCGCCATCGCCCGCTCACCGCCATCACGGATAAGCTTGCCGGCGGCAGTGACGACCCGGCCGCAGCAGCGCTTTGGCGGGCTCATCAAGAACGCATGGCGGCGGCGGCGCGCCAACTTAAGGTCGGCACGCCGGAAGCCGGCCTCTTGCACCGCGACCCGTTTGCGCTGCGCGTCGCGCTGGCGCTGCTTCTGTTGATCGCGGCGATCGATGCGCGAGACGATTGGGCCGCTCGCCTCGTGCGCGCCTTCACGCCGGAAGCGGCGCACAGCGTCGCGCCGCAAATCAGCCTCGATATCTGGGTGACGCCGCCCGATTACACGGGCTTGCCGCCGCAATTCCTACCGGCGAGCGGCAAGCAGCTCATCTACGTGCCGATCGGCAGCGCGCTGCTCGCGCAGGTGCATGGCGGACGCAATGCGCCGCGCTTGAAGATCGATACAGCAGGGAGCGATTTCTCGAAGCTCGACGACAAGGATTTCAAAGGCACGGCGACGATCAAAGGCGGCAAGCATGTCGCGGTCGAGCAGGACGGCCGAACGCTGGGTGCCTGGAACATCGCGGTCGTGCCGGATCATCCGCCATCGATCGCCTTCGCCAAGCCGCCGAGCCACACCGACCGCATGGCGCTGCGTCTCGATTACAAGGCGAATGACGATTACGGCGTCGAAAGCGCCAACGCCGTCATCCGCCGGCTCGACGATCCGAGCCTGCCGGCGCTGACGCTGCCGCTGCAGCTACCCGGTCAACATCTGACGGATCCCAAAGGGGTCGGCTTCTTCGACCTCACTGCCAATCTCTGGGCCGGCATGCCGGTGCGCATCGAGTTCCAGGCCAAGGATGCACTCGGCCAGGTCGGGACCAGCGAGACGATGGAGACCGTCCTTCCCGAGCGCCAATTCCGCAACCCCGTCGCCAAGGCGCTGGTCGAGCAGCGTAAGGAGCTGTCGCGCAAGGCCTCCGATCGGAACGACGTCGCCGACACCATCTCGGACCTGTCGCTGCGGCCCGATCGCTACAACAACGATATCGTCGCCTTCATGGCGATGCGCACGGCGCAGGCGCGGCTGCATTTCGATCGCGACGGCAGCTCGATCGCGCCGGTGCAGAAATTGCTGTGGGATACGGCTGTCCGCATCGAAGAAGGCCGCAGCCCCGCCGCGATGGAGGACCTGCGCAACGCGATGAAGCAACTCCAGGACGCGCTGGCCCGGAACGCGCCCGATGACGAGATCCAGCGCCTGATGAATCAGCTGCAGGAGGCGATGAACCGCTATATGCAGCAGCTCGCGCAGCAGATGCAGCAGATGGATCCGAGCCAGCTCCAACCCGCCGATCCGCGCAACATGCTGTCGATGCGCGACCTGCAGCGGATGCTCGATCGCGCCCGCGACCTCGCCCGCACCGGGGCCAAGGACCAGGCGCGGCAAATGCTCTCGCAACTCCAGCAGATGCTCGAGAATCTGCGCATGGCGCGGCCGATGCCCGGCCAGGGCAGCCAGCAGCAGCAGATGATGAGCCAGATGCAGCAGATGATGCGGCAGCAGCAGCAATTACTCGATCGCTCTTTCCAGCAATCGCGCAACGGCCAGCAAGGGCAGAACATGCAGGGCGACGCGCAGCAGCAGCAGGCGCTGCGCCAGATGCTCAATCAGATGATGCAGCAGATGCAGCAGCAGGGCATGGGCATACCGCAGGCCATGCAGCGCGCCGAGCGCTCGATGCGCGGCGCCGAGCAGGCGCTCGGCCAGAATCAGCCGGGCCAGGCGGTCGGGCCGCAAAGCGACGCGCTCGATGCCCTCCAGGAAGCGGCGCGCGGCATGGCCAATCAGATGATGGGCGATAATTATGGCGATGGCCCGGGTGGCGAGCCGCTCGATAATCCGGGCCTGCGCCAAGCGCAACGCGATCCCTTCGGCCGTTTGCTCGATACCGAGGAGGGCAATGGCGGGCTCGACGATGGCGGCACGCTACGCATGGGCAAGAGCAATGAATCGGCGCTCGACAAGGCGAAAGAGATTCTCGAAGAGCTGCGCCGCCGCGCGGGCGAGCGCGAGCGCCCCGCCATCGAGCACGATTACATCGACCGGCTGCTGAAGCAGTTCTGATCGCGCGCTAGCCCGCCAGCAATTCGGCGACGGCC
>DATNGE010000109.1:0-6430 GCA_035606035.1 Allostellaceae bacterium | reverse complement strand
TGTCGGCGAGCTGTCCCGGCCGTCGGCGTTGTAGGCGATCGCGAGCTGCGTCGCGCCGTTTTTCTGGCGCGTTAGCTGGTTGCCGGCGCTGCCGACAAAATTGCGCCTCGCTGTTTAGACCACCCCTAAGCCCGATCGGATCGGGTTGGATGTAGCGGCCGAGCGTCGGGTCGTAGTCGCGCTGGTCGTTGTCGTGGAGGCCGGTGTTCGCATCGAATTCCTGGCCCGGGAAGCGCAATGAGATCGCGGTGCTGAGGCCTTTGGCCTGCGCGGCGGTCGCGCCGAACGCGTCGCTGACGCGATCCCAGACGAGGGTCGAGAACCCGTCGACCAGCTTTTGCGGCTGGCCGAGCTGATCGCTGAGCACGTAGTCGATCGAGCTGAAGCCGCTGACCAGCGCGATCGGGATGCCGTTGAGATAGACATAGGTCCGCTGCGGCTGCGCGCCGGCGTTGTTCTCGACCAAGAGCCGGCCGCTTATCGGATCGAAGATGTCTTGCGTTGCCGCGTTTGGCACGGCGATGACCACGCGCTTGCCGAAGCCGAACTGGGTTCAACCCAGCGTTTTACATTCTTGAATAAGAGCGGATTCGCTTTGAACCGTCCATCGTTCGAATTTATGTACCCAATCCTCCACAGTGATGTGAACAGTCGCCTCGTCGCTGGATGTTAGAAATGACGCGGATGGCCCTGTCGCAACAATGCGGCCATCGTCCCAACATATATCGGAAGCGATCAAAACCCGCTCGCCATGATTTTGGACGTCAACCATCACAGCTATCTCGGGCCCATCTCTATTCTTCATAAACGCTAAATAGCCCCACAGTGGAAATGAATCATTCCGATGTTGATTTAGCTGACGGGTCAATCCAGGACAGGCCTCCGCCACTTTTTTTGCGAGGGTGTCCAGCGCTGGACCAATACGTACCCACAGCTTATCAGTTACCGATGTCAAATTCGGGATCACTTGCTCACCGTGCCAACGACCGCATCGAGCAGCTCCTGCGTAAGGGGATGTATTGCGGATCCGCCACGACTATTGATCCAATCTTGCATCTGGCTCATGTCTGTCGGTCTGATCGACACATGTCCCGTCTCGGGATTATCGCAAATCGCACAGAGATTAGTGAACTTCGACGTATCAATAACCTGATTTTTGCCGGAAAGAGCATTGGCGAGACTATCGGACGCCGACAAGCCATTTGTATCGACTGCTCTGGGAGTCATGCTGTTCGGAGTACCCGACGCAGCTCTATAAACAAAGTTACTTTCACCTGCGTCTCCTGCGGCAACTGCCCCCTCAGCCCCTGCTTCCGCAGCAAGTCCCGCATCGGCGCCTGCCATCTCGGCTGCTGCTGCCCCCGCGCCAGCATCGGCCGCCGCTGCTTCCATAGCCGCCGCCGCTAAACCGGCGCCTTCAGGCGCGTCGGCTGCCGCGGCAGCCAGCGCCGCCGCGGCGCCAGCCCCCGCGCCATCGGCTGCCCAGGCGGCCATCAAGTCGGCGAACGCTTCGCCGGCAATCTCGCCGCTTACGGGGACGAGGGCGCCTATCAGGCCGGCGAACGCCGCCTCGGCCCAATTGACGCATTCGATCCGGCCGCCGTTCCGATGCAGCTGGAAGAGGACATCGGTGCCGGCGCCGATAATCGAGCCAAAGATTGGATCCCGGCCGCTCGGATCGCTCGCACCGACCGGATTGTTCGCGGCATAGCGATAGGGATTAATCCCGCCGGCAAGCCCGATCGGATCGGGCTGGATGTAGCGGCCGAGCGTCGGGTCGTAGTCGCGCTGGTCGTTGTAGTGGAGGCCGGTGTTCGCATCGAATTCCTGGCCCGGGAAGCGCAGCGAGATCGCGGTGCTCGCCCCTTTGGCTTGCGAGGCCGTCGCGCCGAACGCGTCGCTGACGCGATCCCAGACGAGGGTGGAGAAGCCGTCGACCAGCTTCTGCGGCTGGCCGAGCTGGTCGCTGAGCACGTAGTTGATCGAGCTGAAGCCGCTGACCAGCGCGATCGGGATGCCGTTGAGATAGACGTAGGTCCGCTGCGGCTGCGCGCCGGCGTTGTTCTCGACCAAGAGCCGGCCGCTTATCGGATCGAAGATGTCCTGCGTCGCCGCGCTCGGCACGGCGATGAGCACGCGCTTGCCGAAGCCGTCATAGGTGTAGGTTTCGGTGGCGGCGGTCTGCGGCCGTCCGTCGGCGTTGTAGGCGATCGAGAGCTGCGGCGCGCCGTTTTTCTGGCGTGTTAGCTGGTTGCCGGCGGCGTCATAGGTGAAGGAATAGTTGATGCCGCTGGTGAGATTGTAGGTCGCGAGCTGGTTGGAGCCCGGGTTGTAAGTGGAGGTGATCGAATCAGCCGCTTTTGTTCCTGTGGTGAAATTGCCGACGGGGTCGTAGGCGAAATTATCGGTCCCGTAGAGCCCGACCGCTTGGCTGACGCGGTTGAGCGCGTCGTATTGGAAGGTCTGGCTGCGGTTGCTGTTCACCGAATCGGCGATCGAGGTGATATTGCCGTTCGGATCGTGGCCTATGGTCAGGCCTTGACGCGTCGGGTTTGTCGTCGAGATCCCGGTGAGCTGATAATCCTGATCGAAGCTGTAGGTGACTTGCTCGTTGTTTCCGAGCTTGAGCGAACTCATCGGGCCGAACGGCAGGTATTGCACATTCGAGGCGAGCGTTACCGGGTTCGATGTCGGCGACGCCTTGGTCGTGACGGCTGTCACGCGGCCGAGACTGTCGAGCTGATAGCTGACGCTCGATGATCGATGCCGCCGGTTCGGCGAGCTTTACCTACGACGCCTTTGGCAATCTGGTCAGTTTCAGCCGAGCGATCGGCACCAATCTCTACACGACGACCTACACCTACGATCTCGCCGGGGACCTAACCCAGATCACCTGCCCTATTGGGCTCGTTGCTCGCTCGCTCGTCTCTCCGGAAGCGCGGCTCCTGCGCCCGCCCTCAGCCGCGCTTGTCCTCGTACGGGTTCTTGCCTTTGCGCAGCATCATGCGGATCGGCACGCCGGGGAGATCGAAGCTTGTCCGCAGCTGGTTGGTGAGATAGCGGCGATAGCTCTCCGGCAGATCGCCCGGCTTCGAGGCGAAGAGCGCGAAGGTCGGCGGGCGGATATTCGCCTGCGTCATGTAGCGCAGCCGCAAGCGCCGGCCGGCGACGAGCGGCGGCGGGTTGCGCGCCTGCGCTTCCTCGAGCCAGCGATTGAGAAGCGGCGTCGGGATGCGGCGGTTCCACACCTCGTAAGATTCGAGCACCGCCGGCATCAGCTTGTCGATGCCGGCGCCAGTCTTCGCCGAGAGCGTCACTGCCGCGATGCCGGCGAGCTGCGTGACGCCATGCTCGAGCGTGTCGCGCAGCTCTTTCAGCTTGTCGCGCTTGTCGGCGACGAGGTCCCATTTATTGACCGCGAGCACGATGGCGCGGCCTTCCTCGGCGATCTCGCGCGCGATGGTGAGATCCTGCTTCTCCAAAAGCTGCGTCGCATCGACGACGAGGACGCAGATTTCGGCGAAGCGCACCGCGGCGCGCGCATCTTGGGCGGCGAGCTGCTCGAGCTTCTCGGTGACGCGCGGGCGGCGGCGCAGGCCGGCGGTGTCGAAGAGCCGAATCTTGCGGCCGCGATAGTCCCAATCGATCGCGATCGCATCGCGCGTGATGCCGGCCTCGGGCCCGGTCAGCATGCGCTCGCGGCCGAGCAGCTGATTGACCAGCGTCGATTTGCCGACATTCGGCCGCCCGATCACGGCGAGGAGCAGCGGCTTGTCGGCTGGTGCCGGCGCTTCGTCTTGCGCGGACGCGGCATCGCCCCGCGCGATGAGCGGCGCGAGCGCATCGTAGAGCGCGCCGAGGCCATCGCCATGCTCGGCCGAGAACGCGATCGGCTCGCCGAGGCCGAGCGCGAAGAACGCATCGCTATCGGCGCCGCGGCCCTCGGCCTTGTTGGCGATGAGGATCACCTTCGCGCCATGACGGCGCAGCTTCTGCGCGAAGTCGCGATCGGGCGCGGTCAGTCCGGCTTTGGCATCGACGAGGAAGAGGATCGCATCGGCATCATCGAGCGCGGCCAAGGTCTGCGCCCGCATGCGCGAAGTGAGGCTGCCCTTTTCGCCATCATCGAGCCCGGCCGTGTCGATGATGGTGAAGCCCAGATCGGCGAGCGTGGCCGGCGCCTCGCGGCGGTCGCGCGTCACGCCGGGGAGATCGTGGACAAGCGCGAGCTTCCTCCCGGCGAGGCGATTGAACAGCGTCGATTTACCGACATTCGGCCGGCCGATGATGGCGACGCGCTTCGCGCTCTCCGCGGCCATCGGGGCAGCGCCTCAGCGCAACGCTATGAGATCGGCTTCGTCGGTCAGAACGTAGAGCGTCTTGTCGGCGACGATCGGATTGATGAAGACGCCGTCGGGGAAATCGTCGCGGCCCAGCGCATCGCCGGTATAGGGGGAGACCGAGAAGGCTTCGCCCTGCGAGGAGATAACGATGAGCCGGTCGCCCGCCAGCACCGGCCCCGACCAGAAAATCGGGTCCCGCTTCTTCTCGGGATTGTCCCATTGCGGCAGCTCGCGCGCCCAGCGGACGCGGCCGTCGGCCCGGGTCAGGCAGATGAGCTCGTTATCCGCGCTCAACACATAGATGAAATCGCCCGCCACCCAGGGCGCGTGTACGCCGCCGATATCCTGCTCCCACACGCGATCGCCGGTGCGCAGGTCGATCGACACCATCAAGCCGCTGTGGCTGATCGCGAAGACGCGATCGCGATCGATCACCGGCGCGCCGCGGATGTCGGCGAGCGAGGACAGCGCGCCGACCGGCTGCGCGGCGGCGAGGCTGTCGTTCCAGAGCGGCCGGCCGTTCTCGATGCGCAGCGCATAAAGCTCGCCCGAGCTGTAAGGCACCACGACCAAATCGCCGGCAACGGCGGGCGACGCGCCGCCGGCAAGACCTGCCGGCTCGGGCAGCCCGTTATGCGACCAGAGCTTGTGGCCGTCGATGGCCGAGAGCACATCGAGCTCGTTCTCGACGGTCACGACGAAGACGCGATCATTGGCGACGGTCGGCGGACTGTGGATCGGCGCATTCACCTTGACGCGCCAGACCGGCTTGCCGCTCGCCGCGTCGAGCGCCAAGACCTCGCCGTAGCCGCTGCCGATATAGACGCGGTCGCCCGCCGCCGCGACGCCGCCGCCGTAAGTCGTCGAATCCGCGTTTTTCGGCTGCGGATCGAAGCGCCAAAGCCGGCTGCCGCTTTTGGCATCGAACGCGGTCACAACGTCGTCGGCAGCCATGGTGAAGACGCGGTTGTTCGCGAGCACCGGCTGCGCGACGACGCGGCCATAGCGATTGGCGCCCTCGCCCGCATTCGACTTCCAGGCCCGCGCGAGATTGTCGCCGAGCGCCAAGTGATACATCGCGTGATTGGGAAAGCCGCCGGCGTCGGGCCAGGCATTGTTGTCGAAGGGCCGCGGCACCGCGATCCTGACCGCGTTAATCTGCGGATCTGGCTTAAGGCTGTGCTCGAGATTAAGCACCGAGACGCGCTTGCCGGGCAAAGGGGTCTTGTCGCTACCCGAGACCAGCGATTTTATGGAATCGCAACCGCCGAGAACGGCGATCAGGACCATTGCGGCGCCGAGCCGGAGCCTGTCGGACCGGTTCATGATCCGAGCGCCTCGGCCATAGCGGCGGCCCGCTGGCGCACGGCTTGGGGCGCCGTCGTATCCTTGGCGAGGGTATCGAAATCCTTCTGCGCCTTGGTCTTGTCGCCAGATTTGAGTTCGGCGAGCGCTGTCAGCTCCAACGCCAACCCGTGCCAGGCATTGGTCGGCGCGGTGAACGGCTGCAGCTTGGCGATCGCCGCCTGCGGATCACCCTTTTCGAGGGTGTAGCGCGCCGAGAGCAGGCCTGCGGCATCGCGGAAGGCGGCATCCACCGAACGGTCCGCCGCCAGCTGGTCGTAAGCCGTGATCGCTGCCGCGACATCGCCGGTATTGACCTTGGATGCCGCTTCCTCGAACCGCGCCAGCACCGCCCAGCCGGCATCGGCTTTTTGCGCCAGGGAGGCGAAAGCTGCGGCGGCATCGGCATCCTTGCCTTGGCGCGCGAGATCCAGCGCTGAGGCATATTCGCTGCCCTGCGCCTCGCGCTGCTTGTCCTGATAAGTGCGCCAGCCCACGATTGCCGCGGTCGCGACCACGATCAGCACGGCAAGGCCGATGACGTAATTGCCGTATTTCTTCCAGAGCTGCGCCAGATTATCGCGGCGCAGTTCTTCGTCGATTTCCCGAAAGATATCGCTCAAAGCAAATCCATATGGGCAGAGGCCTGCCACCATAGCGGCTGGCGCCAAAAGGCGCAAACTTTTGCCGCCGGGCGGCGCTGGATTTCGCCGCAAAAATCGGAAAAACTCAGGGCCCGAGAA
>DATNGE010000108.1:0-19311 GCA_035606035.1 Allostellaceae bacterium | reverse complement strand
TCGTCGCGCTGGGCAAGCTCGGCAGCCGCGAGATGACGCCCACCTCCGACCTCGATCTCATCCTGATCTACGACAGCGCCGGCGATGCCGAGCAATCCGACGGACAGCGGCCGCTACCGGCGGCGGCCTATTATGCGCGGCTGACCCAACGCTATATCAACGCGCTGACGGCGCTGACCTCTGAAGGCGCGCTGTATGAGGTCGATATGCGGCTGCGGCCCTCCGGCACGTCGGGTCCGGTCGCGACCTCGCTCGCCGCCTTTCGCCGGTATCACGACGAGGCCGCCTGGACCTGGGAGCAGATGGCGCTGACCCGCGCTCGCGTCATTGCTGGCCCCCCGGATCTCGCGAAGCAGGTGACAAGCACGATCGCGGCGGTTCTGAAACGCCGGCGCGATCCCGCAAAACTGGTCCTCGACGTCGATGATATGCGGCAGCGCCTCGCCGACGAGCATCGCGCGCCGGCGCTTTGGGATGTGAAGCATCTACGCGGCGGCCTCGTTGATATCGAGTTCATCGTGCAATTCCTGCAGCTCCGCGACGCCGCGACAAAGCCGAAGCTGCTCGAGGTGAATACCCTCGCGGCGCTAAAGAAGCTCGCGGCGGGCGGCAGCCTCGCGCGCGATGCTGCCGACGATCTCATCGCCGGCCTCGCGCTCTGGCGCGATGTGCAGGGCCTCTTGAAGCTCACCGCCGAGGAGCCCTTCGATGAGGCCGCGGCGACCCCGGCGTTGAAAGCGCTGTTGGCAGCGGGCGCGGACGCGGTGGATTTCGCCGCGCTCAAAGCAAAGATGCAGGACGCGGCGCGGCTCGCCTTCGCCCGCTATGCAGCCGTCATCGCCGAACCGGCCGCTGCAGCACGCGACCAAACGCCAGCTTCTGCGTCATGAGCCGCCGCGCCGCATGATCCAAACCTCGCCGCAATAAGCGATCGAGATTTCTTCCTGCAGCAGGCCTTCGGCGAGCCGCGCGCCGAGCTCGTCGAGCGCCGCTTCGATCTCCGGATCGCTCGGCTCCGGCTCGATCGGCGGTATCTCGCCCGAGAAGATCGCCACCGGCTCGCGCTGTGCCACACCGTCCTTCGCATAAATGATCTCGCCGCGGGTCATCATGCCAGAAAGGGTCGGCAGCTCGCGCCGTTGGCGCTCTGCGACCCAGCGCTCGACGATCGCGACCGCTTGTCCGACATCGAACAGCACGCCCTCCGCGGTGTAGCCGGCGCGGAGCCCCGCGGTGATGCGGAATTCGCGCCGCGCCCCGCGCGCGAGGGTCAGGAGATCGGCGCTCATTGCTTCGCTGCGGCCTTGAGGAATTTCACCAGCGCGATCTCCTCTGTGCCGAGCCCTCGCCCGGCTCGTATACGTCCGGGCTTCAGCACGGCTTCCAGCTGGCCTTCGGTGTAGCCCTCGAGCACGGCGGGATGAATATAGCACTTCCGGCAGATGGCAGCGGTATTGCCGAGCATCTTTGCTACCGATTCGACCGCGCGCAGGACGTTTTTCTTCGCCGTCCCTTTGCTCGCAAAGCCGCCGATGTGGCGGAGCGCGACCACAGCGAGCTTGGTGCCCGCCCAGGTGCGGAAATCCTTCGCCGTGATCTCCTCGCCGGTGATCTCGCGCAAATAAGCGTTCACATCCTCGGAAGCGATGTTGCGCGGCGTCCCGTCCTCATCGAGATAGCCGAAAAGCGCCTGCCCCGGCAGCTCCTGGCATTGCTTGACGATGCGCGCGAGTTTCTTGTCTTCGAGATCGATGTGACGCTGGATGCCGTGCTTGGCGCGAAAATCGAAGACGATCTGCCGGCCTTTCACCCGCACATGTCGATTGCGCAGCGTCGTCAGGCCAAAGCTCTTGTTGGTCTTCGCATATTGCTCGTTGCCAACCCGTGCCAGCGTCCGCTCGAGCAGCCGCACGACTGCCGCCAATACCTTCTCCTTGGGCAAGCCCGGCAGCGCGAGATCATGCTCCACCCGCGCGCGAATTTGCGGCAGCACTTGCGCGAAGAGCAGCAGCTTGCCGTATTTTGCCGCATCGCGAACGGTCTTCCATTCGGAATGATAACGATACTGCTTACGGCCGCGCGCATCACGGCCGACCGCCTGTATGTGCCCCTTCGCGTCCTTGCTGATCCAGACGTCGCGATAGGCGGGCGGGATCGCGAGCGAGCGGATGCGGGCGAGCGTCGCCTCGTCATGAACGAGCGTGCCACGCGCGTGGCGATAGACGAAACCGCGCCCGCTCGGCAGCCGCCGGATGCCGATCCCTTCAGGATTGACGTAGTGAAGGCCCGCGGCATCGGCCGCATCGACGGGATCGAGCGGCAAAACCACGGCCGGCGGACGGCGCGATCTGGCGGGCGGGCGGGCAGAACGCGACGGGGCAGCATTGGCGGAAACGCTCGAGACATGCATGCCGGGGTAAAGCGGCAGCGGATGTAATTGTTGCGAGCGAGGGGCAAACGCCGCATTTGCCCCGACTTTGCCCGCGCGAAGCCTTTTGTTACTTTCCCGTCATACCAACGAGGGGGCCGAACATGAGTCTCGAAGTCGGCGACAAGGCGCCGGATTTCACCCTGCCGACTGATGGCGACGGCAAGATCAAGCTGTCCGATCTCAAGGGCCAGAAGGTCGTGCTGTATTTCTATCCCAAAGACGACACACCGGGCTGCACGAAGGAGGCCTGCGCCTTCGGCGAGATGTTCCCACGCTTCAAGAAGATGGATGCGGCGGTGATCGGCATCTCGCGCGACAGCGTCGCGAGCCACGACAAGTTCAAGAATAAATACAAGCTCCCCTTCACCCTCGCTTCGGACAGCGAGGGCAAGGTGACGGAGAAATACGGCGTCTGGGTCGAGAAGAGCCTCTATGGCCGCAAATATATGGGCATTGAGCGTGCGACCTTTCTCATCGATGAGAAAGGCAAGATCGAGCAGGTCTGGCACAAGGTGAAGGTGCCCGGGCACGCCGATGAGGTGATGAAGGCCGTCAGCGGAAAGTGATTCACGCCGCGACATCACGGCGCTTGCGCAAATGTACGTAAATCGTATTATAAAAGCGTTCAAAAACGCTCCCGCTGAACAGGTGATAGCCGCCCGCGCGTACCTGAAAATTGCCAAACGAAGCCAATATACTTAGGGATATCATATACTTAGAAAAATGGACCACCCCGAAACGCTCACCGAAGCCGCGTGCGCGGTGCTGAATTCGCCGGCACCGGCCGAGAAAGTTGTGCTGTCGCATCGCTATGCCGCTGCGTGGCGCGACGGCGGCCTCGGCGCGATCGGCAGCGCCCGACCGCCAGAACGGCCGGCAAGGCTCGCGAAACCCGCGCTCAAAGACCCGCGCGACATGCCGCGCCGCCGCGGCGCCGGCTCGCTCGCCAACCGCATCGCCCTGCTGCACGCCGTCGCGCATATCGAGCTCAATGCCATCGATCTGGCCTGGGATTTGATCGCCCGCTTCGCCGCGCCCGATCTGCCGCGCGCATTCTTCGACGATTGGGTCGCGGTCGCGAGCCAGGAGGCGACGCATCACGCGCTGGTGTCGGCGCGGCTCGCAGCGCTCGGCTCGGCGTATGGCGACCTGCCGGCACATGACGGATTGTGGCAGGCGGCACAAGGGACCGCGCATGATCTCCTGGCGCGCCTCGCGATCGTGCCACTGGTGCTCGAGGCCCGCGGCCTCGATGTGACGCCGGAGATGATCGAAAAGCTCCGCCGCCAGGAGGACGCAGCGAGCGTCGCCGCGCTCGAGACGATCTATCGCGAAGAGGTCGAGCATGTCGCCGCCGGCGAGCGCTGGTTCCGCTTCGAATGCGCGCGGCGCGGCCTCGACCCGGTCGAGACTTATCGCGATCTCGTGCGGCGCTATCATCGCGGCGGGCTGAAGCCGCCCTTCAACCGCGCGGCGCGCGACAGAGCGGGATTTGCCGCCGCCTTCTACGAGAACGTCTAGGCTGCGTCTCGCGAGAGGAACGACCATGGCGAGCGACAAGAACACCCAGGTGCTTTTCGCGTCGCGGCCGCGAGGCGCGCCGACGGCGGCGAATTTCCGGCTTGTCGAGAGCCCGATCCCGGAGCCCGGAGCAGGCGAGATCCTGCTGCGCACCATCTATCTCGGCCTCGATCCGGTCATTCGCCTACGCATGAATGAGGGCTCCTACTGGCCCGCTTTCGAGATCGGCAAGCCGCTCGGCGCGCGCACGGTGTGCGTGGTCGTCAAATCGAACAACACCGGCTTCGCGCCCGGCGATCTTCTCGTCATGCAAGGCATCTGGGCCGATTACATGATCTCGGACGGCAAAGCGGCGATCAGCGCCGCCAATACCCAGGCCACCAATCTGCCGAAGCTCGACCCGGCGCGCGGCTCGATCACCGCGCCGCTGCACATTCTCGGCATCACCGGCTTCACCGCCTATGTCGGCCTGATCGACATCGGCCAGCCGAAGCATGGCGAGACGGTCGTCGTCTCGGGTGCCTCGGGCGCGGTCGGCTCGGTCGCGGGTCAGATCGCCAAGCTCAAAGGCTGCCGCGTCGTCGGCATCGCCGGCGGCGAAAGGAAGTGCGCTTTCGTCCAGAACGAGCTCGGCTTTGACCACGTGGTCGATTACAAGCGGCCGGATTTCGCGGTCGCGCTCAAAGCCGCCTGCCCCAACGGCGTCGATGTCTATTTCGAGAATGTCGGGGGCGCGGTGTTCGACGCTGTGTTCCCGCTGCTCAACCGCTTCGCACGCGTGCCGGTCTGCGGCACGGTCTCCGAATACAATAATGCGGAGCGCGCGGTCGTGCCCGATAAGATGCCGGCGCTGCTGCTCGCAACCCTCGGCAAGCGGCTGCGCCTCCAGGGCTTCGTCATCGGCGATCATTTCGCGAAGATGGGCGAATTCCAGCGCGAGGCCGGACAATGGCTGCGCGAGGGCAAGCTGCACTATCGCGAGGAATTCGTCGACGGACTCGCCAACGCGCCCGGCGCTTTCATCGCCATGCTCAAAGCCGAGACCTTCGGCAAGGTGATCGTGCGCGTATCGGAGGACCCGACGAAGAAATAGCTAGAGCCTCCCTTCGCCGACCAGCTCGCGCACGCGGGTGAGAGTCGCTTTGACGGCGCCGACATAGGATTCCTTCATCGCCTCGCCCTTCGTGCGCTCTTCCGCCGTGCCGGGCGCCGCGCCAGGGAGGTTCACCGCGAAGGTGAAGGTCAGCAGCAGGCCATGCTCGCTCTCGCTGATGACATTGGTGATCCAACCGGCGTTGTCGTCCGTGCCGACGCGCTCGAACAGCACCTCTACCGGCGGAGTGAAAGTGATCTTCTCGCGGAAGCGGTGGCCGTCGTTCACCACTTCGCGCAGCAGCCCGTCGCTCCAGCGCTCGAGCACGGTGCAGGATTGCATCCGCGGCACGAACAGCACCGCATTCTCGGCCTTGATCATCAGGCCGCGCCAGACTTGGTCTTGCGTCAGACGCGGCGTGACGCCTGCGGGATTCACATCGACCGCAACCGAAAGCGTGTACATCGCCGGCCTCCTCTCCGCGCTGCCGCCGGCTACGGCACCATCACCGTCGCCGGATCGATCGGCTTCGTCAGCATCTTCTGCTGGCGCATGATATCGACCCAATAGCGGATCTGCGAGACATCGACGGTCGCAATCGCCGGCGGGATCGGGATGTTCTTCAGCACTTCGGGCGGCAGCTTGATGTAATGCGACAGCGTCTCGGGCCCGATATCGGGATGCGCCTTGTAATAGTCGGCCGCATCGGCAAGGCCGGCGCGGAACGCTTTGATAACCGCGGGATGCGCCGCGGCATATTTGCCGGTCGATGACCAGACCACCGGCGGGATGCCGCCCGGCAGGTCATCGACGTAGTAAGCGAGGACGCGGCCGCCGCTATTGGCGATGCGCGTCGTGAACGGCTCGACCGGCACCACCGCATCGACACGGCCGGCCTTCAGCGCGTCGCCCAGTTGCACCATCGATACCTCGACGTAATGCACGTCGTTCTTAGCGACGTCGCGATCGCCGAGCCATTTCACGACGAGGATGTGGAGGAGATCGTTGAGCCCCGGCACGGCGACCGTCTTGCCCTTCAAATCCGACGGCGTCTTGATATCGCCGTCGGCGCGCACGACGATGCCCGAGAGATGATATCCGGCCGCTGTCTGATCGGCGCCGGCAACGACTTTGATGTCGAGCCCGTTCTCATCGGCGAGCAGCAGCGCCGGCGGCGTCACGCCGCCGATATCGATCGAGCCGGCGGTGAGCACGGCCGGTGTCGCGACGAGTGAGACCTGATTCAGTTTCAGATCGGCATCCAGCCCGTGCTTCTCGAAGAAGCCCTGATCCTTGGCGATAAAAGCCAAGAGAAAGTCCGCGACCGAGTTGTAGCCGATCGTCGCCTTCTCGAGCGCGCGCGCCGGTGCCGGTAAGCCGAGCGCGATGGCAAGCGTCGCGGCGGACAGAATTCGTGTGCAGCGTCTCATTGTTCCCCCGAAAATTCGCGATCGAGTTGGCCCCGGCGCAATGCCCGCGTCAAGCGGCGCTTGTTCGTTACGGCCGGGCGGCTTGCTCGCTCACCAGCTCGATCCGCACCCGCATCAAACCCTGATTGCGGATGCCGAGCGCGCGGGCTGCTGCCGGCGAAAGATCGATGATGCGTTTGCGCATGAAGGGGCCCCGATCATTGATCCGGACGATCACCGAGCGCTGGTTCTCGAGATTGGTCACCCTGACCATCGTGCCGAGCGGCAGGGTGCGGTGCGCTGCGGTCATGCCGGTGCTTTTGAAACGCTCGCCGTCGGCCGTCTTGCGATCTTCGAATTTCGCCGCGTAATAAGAAGCGACACCGACCTGTGAGAATGAAGGAGCCGGCGGCGGCGCCGGTGGTGCTGGCGCTTCCGGCGCGCATGCCGCCAGCAACAATCCCATCGCCGCAAATGCCGGAAGAACTCGGCCCCAACGTCCCAAGGTCTGTTCCCAATTCCGATGAGCCCAGGCGCCATCGATCCGCACCCAAGCTCCCGCGTCCTAATGCGCTGCCCTATGACCGGGTTCCCGACTTCCTCCGGGCGAAGGCGGCATCGGGCTCAACTGCGGCCGATGACGGCCCATAGCGGGTCTTCCGGCAAGCCCGGCGGGATAACCACGCGCGGCTCGATCGACGCAAAGCCCGCACGATCGAGATAGAGGCTGACGAGCCGCTGATGCTGACCCATCGGCAGATGCAACCAGATGTCGACCGCCTTGGTCGGAAAGCAGCGATTGGAGAAAGTGATCGCGAAGACGCCGCCCGGCTTCAGCACGCGTTTCACCTCGCGGAACACCGCGACGGGACGCTGCAGATACTGCACCGACACACAGATCGCCGCCGCGCCAATGCTGGCATCAGCGAGCGGCAGCACCGGGTTCGCGTTGAGGTCTTGCAGGAAATACCGCGTATAGCGCGGATTGGCCTTGAGCTCCTCCTCGTTCATGCCGTGGCCGATCACTTCGGCGTAGTTGATCTCCGGCGGCAGGTGCGCGACCCAGCTTCCCATCAGATCGAGCACCGTCGCGCCGGGAGGGAAAAGCGCGCGATAAAGGTCGGTCACCGCGGCAATGGCACTTTCATCGATATGGGTAACAAAGCGCGGCTGCGCATAGAATTGCGGATCGGGCGAGGTGTCGTCCTTGAGAAAGGCTTCCGCAGGCAGCTCAGGCAAATCATCGGTCATAGCGCGCACCCGCGATGCTGAAAGAGCGTGCGGATCATAGCGGAACGCGCCGCCGCGACGAGCCCGGGCAGCTGCCGGGGCGCATTACGCACCTTTAAATATCGTGAGCGGGAAACTCTAGGCCACGCCGCGCGTTGTCACAGCGAAGCGGAACTTGGCATTTTCGGAGTGGGTTATGTTCATCGTTGAAGACGAAGAGTTACGCCTCCGCCACGAACTCGCGCGCTACCGCTGTCTGCTCGACAGCGGCGCCGATGAAGAAACCGATTTGCGGCTGCGCGACGCGATCATGCACACGAAAGCGCGATTGAGCCAGCTCGAAGCGCTGCGCATCGGCGACATCGCCACGCCACGCCACCCGCGCCCAAGCGGCCAAGGCCGCACGCGTCTTGCTTTTGCGCGGTTGAAATTCGCCGGCCGACGATCCTGACGCGCCGGTCAGAGAGGTCTAAGGATTTCTTGAGATTGCCGGCAGCGCGGCGCGTCAAAACACCGGCCGCGGCGCCAGGCGGCTGCGCAGCGCGAGGCCGATAATCAGCAGCGGCCAACTGGTCAGCGCGAACGCATATGACGCGAAGTTTGTATGCGCGTTCGAAACGAGCACACCGAGCAGGAGATATAGCGAGACAAGGAGGAGAAGCATGATCGGGCCGCCGTGTCGCTGACGAAATCTCGGCACAATCTAGCCACAGAGTGACCGTTTTGTCAGCGGCTTTCTGCTAAGTATCAATACGGACCAAAGGCTTAGCTTGAGCTTTGCCGTCTTCCAGCAAAGCTGGAGCTACTACTCACCATTTCTTCGGCAAAGGCGTGGCGATGGCCTCTTCGAGCGTCTTGGCGCGCTGCCATTGCGTGCTCGGCCGTACGCCCGAGGCGCCGAGCTGGTCCATATCGCAGTAGAGCTCGAACTGATTGCCATCCGGATCGAGGAAATTGAGCCCGTAATTCGAGCCGGCGCCTTTGCGGCCTTCGAACACGATGCGCACGTTGTTGCGTTTGAGATAGTCGCGCGCCGCGAGCAGCGCGTCGACATTTTCCACCTCGAGCGCGAGATGCTGCAGCTTCGAAGCCGGCAGCTCACCGCGCCGTTTCGCGTCCGTCGCAATGAGGCCGATGCCGTGATGATCCTTGCCGTAATGCAAGAAGACGATGCCGAGCTCGTTGCTCTCCGTCACCTCGAAACCCATCACCTCCGTCCAGAATTTGACCGAGCGCTCGATATCGGAAACCTCATACACGAAGTGGCCGATCTTCTTCACCTTTACGGGCGTCTTGCCCTGAGAGCTCGTCTCCGGGCTCAGCCCGCTGCGCTTATCGCCATCCATCCTGCTCTCTCCTTCGATCTATTCCGCCGCCGCCGCGACTTGGTCCCGGGACGACGCGCCGATGCGCTCGGCGAATTTCGGGAACAGCGCCAGCACATTCGTGCCCAGCGCCTCGCGCTGCGTCGGCGTCAGCCGCTCATAGCCGCGCGTTGCTGCGAGGTTGAGATCGCACAATTCCGGGTCGGTGCAAGGCGCGCCGAAATCCGCGCCATAGACGACATGATCAGGCGTCGTTACATCGAGGATCGGATCGATCGAGTGCGCCGTGCCGGCGAGCGCGGTGTCGTAATAGAACCGCGCAAAGGCGGCGCGCATCTCAACCGCGGTGATGCCGTGCGGATTTGCCACCCAGCCGCGCGCGCCATCGCCGAAATTCGCGATTCGGCCGGCGAGCGAGGGCAGTGCGCCGCCGCCATGCGCCAGGAGCACGTTGAAACGCGGATAGCGACGGAACACGCCGGCATAAAGCATGTCGACCACCGTCCGCGCCGTATCGAAAGGCGCTTCGATCAGCGCGCCGGTGCGGCCGAGCGCGAGATCGCCATAGCCCCGCGTCGTCGGATGGATGAAGAGCGTCGCGTCGAGTGTGTCGAGCGCCGCCCAGACTGGCTCGAAGCGCGGATCACCCAAATAAACGCCGTCGAAATTGCTAAGCACGGCAAAGCCGTCCGCGCCAAGTTCCTCGCTCGCACGGCAGATCTCGGCGACCGCGCGCGCCGGATCGGCCAGCGGCAGCATCGCCACCAAGCCAAAACGCTTCGGATGGGCTTTGATGAGCGACGCGCCGTACGTGTTGGAAGCGACGATCACGTCGCTTTTGGTGATCGGGCTGCAATTCGAGATGAGCTGCGCGGCGATGCCGGTGCGGTCCATATAAGCAAGGCTGGTATCGACGGCGAAAACCCAAGCACCACCGGCTTCGGTCCCCGGACCGCCGCGCGAGAGTGCCGGCCCCGGAGCGGCATAGTGGCCGTGCGCGTCGATCCAAGTCTTAGCCATTGGCGCTCCAGGATGTCGTCTCCAATCATATCGCAACCCCAGATGGCAGTTCAAGAAAGCCCCCGGGGACGTTAAGCTTGTTGGATAATAACGTCGGACGGTCGGGAGGCTGGTGGTATGCGACGTCGTGGAATATTGGCCGGTTTCGCGGCGCTGAGCGCGGCTTGGCTGGTGGCCGGCCCCGCCCTGGCGCAGGATGCGCCCTCTTTCGCCGGCAAGACCATCACCATGACAATCGGCTTCGGCGCCGGCGGTTCTGTCGATCTCTATGGCCGCACCCTAGGGCAATATCTGGTACAGCGTCTGCCCGGCCATCCGTCGCTGGTCGTGGTTAATCAGCTTGGTGCAGGCGGCGTGGTCGCGCTCAACGGCTGGGTCGCACGCGCCGAGCCCAACGGCCTGGCCGTGACCCTCGTCGCGGAATCGCAAGCCGATCCCGACGCGCTGGAGCGTACCCAGGCGAAGTATGATCCCAAGACGCTGAAATACGTCGGGGGCGAGACCGCCTACAGCCAGGGCCTCTTCGTCAATAAGGACGCGGTCGCGCGCCTGAGCGACAAATCCGCCAAGCCGGTGATCATGGGCCTTGTCGGCTCGACCCTCCGCAGCGGCAATTACGGCGTACTGTGGGGCGTCAAATATCTCGGCTGGAACGTCAAATGGGTACGCGGCTATCCCAGTACTGCGGAGCTGCGTCAAGCGCTCGAGCGCGGCGAGATCGACATGTCGACCTTCGGGGCGAGCCGCGACATCAAAGGCCTGATCGATTCCGGCAATTACAAGATCGTGGTCCAAGGCGGCACGGTGAAGGACGGCAAGCGCGTGCCGCGCACAGCATTCGGTGGTGCGCCCATTCTCGCCAACCTCGTGAAGGGTAAGATCACCGACCCGGAGGCGCAGAAGGCGTTCGACTATACCGAGAACGTTGCACAGGTCGGCATCTGGTTGGCGCTACCGCCGAAGACACCCGACAACATCGTCGCGACCTATGTGAAGGCGTTCAACGATACGCTCGCCGATCCGCAATATCGCGCCGATTTCGCTAAGATCGATCCTGATTCGCCGGTCGCGAGCAAGGCCGATATCGAAGCGCTCGTCGGCAAGCTCGCGACGGTGTCGCCCGAAACGCTTGCCTATGTTCAGGCCGAGGTTAAACGGCAGGACGTCGACCAGACGAAATAAAGGCGCGGCGACAGCCGGACCGATCAGCGTGCCACTTCGGCGGTCTTCGGGAAGAAGCGATCCATCTTCGCTTTGATCCCATGCTTTTCCATCTCGGCGAGAAACATCGGATGGATGCGCGGATCCTGATCCGCGTATTCGATCTGATCGCCGCCTTCCTTGGTGCTGGTCGAGAAGGAGACCTTCTCGCCGAGGATTTCGCGGCGCCGCGCCGTCGTGAACGGATAGCGCAGGCTGCCGAAGCCGGTCGCGAGATAGCGGGCCGGCACTTTGCTGGTGGTGAAGTGCTGGTGGAATTGTTGGTCGGCCGGCGGAAACACCACGCCATGCGTCCAGTCGATGCGGACGAAGTCGCGTTGCCCCTCATGCCACATGAGCGAATAGCCGCTGCCGCCAACGCACATCACGTGATAGCCGGGGCCGTGGCGATGGGCTTTCTTATAAGTGCCCGCCGGCATCTCCGAGACATGCGCGTGCATCGAGCTGTCGGAGAGCAAGAAGATCAGGCAGCCGCCGCCGGCACCGCGATCGGAAAAATCGGGCAACTCGATCGTGCCGATATCGGGCACGAAGTTCGTCTCCCAGGTATCGTTGCCCTGGCGCAGCAAGGTGAGCACGCCCTCGCCTTCGAAATATTCCTTCTTCCCGATACGATCGTCGAAATCGAAAGGATTGCCGAAGACGAAACGCTCGCTGTGAAACAGGTTGAGCATCATGGGCAGGTTGGTCGTGCTGACGAGCAGCGCCCGCGCCGAGCCGCTGCCATTGAAATGGCGGTACTCCGCGTTGAGCGGAATCGCGAACAGACTGCGCTCGCTCCATTCGAAGCTGCGCCGTTCGCCATTCGGCAACGTAAGCTGGGTACTGCCCGAGCCGGCAACGACATATATCACTTCCTCGAAGAGATGACGCTGCGGCGCGGTCGATTTGCCGGGCGCCAGCTCGCACAGGATCATGTTGCAGAAATCGCCCCGACCATCGAGATGCAGCGCCGCGGCGCGCGCCCCGAGGCGCGGCCAGTCCGCCGTCTCGACTGTATTGCAATCGATCGCCAGCCCTTCGAAGACGCGCAGTCCCTCGCTCTTGAGCCAGTCTTGGTAAGAATCGATACCGTAGCGGGCCTTGTCGAACGCTGCCATTTCTATTACTCCGCCTTGACGAGTTCGGGCATCACCTGTTCGCCGAACAGCGTAACCGATTTGATGCTCTCGGCTAGCGACATGTCGCCGAAGACGAATTGCCCGACAAGATAATTCGCATCGACCAACTCAAGCTGCGCGCGCAGTGCCCTGGAGACTGTCGCGGGCGCGCCGGCGAAAGCGAGGCCGCTCGCCTGCATTTCCGCAAAGCTCGGCGCCCAAGTCGTCTGGACGGGCTTCTGGCCGTAGCGATAGAAGAGCTCGAAGAAGCTCTGATGCCAGACCGGGTAAGCCCGCGCGGCCAGCTCTTCGGCCTCGCGATCAGTCTCGCCGAGAACGATGAAGCGGCAGGTTCCCATCAGCCGATCGCGAAAGCCCTTGCGCGCCGAGGCCTCATAAAAACGCTTGGCCAATACAGCGGCAGGCTCCGCCTTCGCCAACGTGACCGCGTTGAAGCCGCGCAGCCCATATTCCGCCGCGCTTTCGGGCGTCCCGACGCCGTACCAGAAAGGTGGATGCGGCTGCTGACGCGGCCGGAGCTCTATCGGCACGTCGCGAAAATCGAAATGGTTGCCCGTGAAAGTAAGCCGCTCCCGGGTGAAAGCGAGCTCGATCACTGCGAGCGCCTCTTCATAGACGCTCTGCGCCGTATCGACAGGCTGACCGTAGAGCATCAGCTCGATCGGCGAGCGGCCGCGTCCAATGCCGACCTCCAGCCGTCCGTGGCTCAGATGATCCAGCATCGCAATCTCTTCCGCGAGCCGCAGCGGATGGTACAGCGGCAGGAGATAGACCAAGGGTCCGAAGCGCAGCCGCCGCGTGCGCTGCGCGATCGACGCAAGGAGCACGCTCGGCGACGGCGCCATGCCGAGCGGTGTCGAATGGTGCTCAGCCAAGTGGTAAGCATGAAAGCCAAGCCGATCATAAAGTTCGACGATACGCAGCCGTTCGTCGTAAAGCTCGGTCATCGGACGACCGCCGCGATCGAGATGATCGAAGATCCCGAATTTCAATTTACGCAAGAACCGCCCCGATCACTTGAGCCGCGCGGTCGCGGCTTTGAGCAGGCTGAGATCGGCGTAATCTTTCGCCTCGAGGGTCGCCTTCACCATCCCGAGCTCGTGCTGCAGCTTCACATTCGCAGTCACCGCCGCGACATCCGGCGTCGCATCGGGGCCGCGGTAATAGCCCTTGCCCGGAATGAACAGCCATTTGTCGAAGGCGGCGACAGCGCGCTTTGTCACGTCTGAGACGATCTGCAGCGCCTCGTCGCGATGCTGCGGATCGTCGAACCAGCGGGTGGCGCGCACGTAGTCTTCGAGCAGATCGACCAACACCGCGCGATGCGCGGCGATGTAATCCTTGCGGGCGGTCCAGAACGAGACCTCGAAGCGGCCAAGCGCATCGCCGGTCGTGAAAAGCGTGCGGGTATTGCCGGCGAAGTCCGGCAGATCCTGAAACGGATGCACCGCGACGACGAGATCGGCCTTATGCTCCGCCGCCAGCGCGTACATGTTGCCGAACTCGGCTTGGATCTCGGTGAAGTCGCGGTTCACCTCCATCTTATGCTGGCGCATCGTGTGCTTGATCGCCATGTCTGTCTCGCCGCCGAAGGCGTTGGTCGCGAGCACCTTGCCGCGCAGATCGTCGATCGTCTTGATCGGGCTGTCCTTCATGACGCGGAACTCGGGACCCGACCAGCCGGGCACGCCATCCTGCACCTCGTCCGCAAGGATGCGGAGATCCTTCATCCCGGCATTCACAACCGCGATCGCGAACGAGCTCGAGCCAAACGGCGCGATATCGAGCTCGCCCGCCTGCACCGCCGTGACCTCAAGCGAGGTGCCCTGGAAATGGATCGGCTCGAGCGTGTAGCTGATGCCATTGTGAACCGCGATGCCCGATTTCGTGAACATGTAGGGCGTCAGCTCAGCGGGCGTGACAATCCAACCGATGCGGATTTTGAGCGGCTCGGCGCGTGCTGCGGTAGAGCCGACGATCATGCCAGCGGCGAGCGCGCAGATGATCATGATCCGCATCGCGGCTCTCGCGATACCGCGTTTGTACTCTCTCAAGGCGCTTCCTCCCTCGGCTGCGTGCCGGCGACAGGAACTCACCAGCGATGCGTGCCGCCATACTAGGATTTCGTCCGACGATAGCCTAGTATTTCGTCGGACAATAAGCGACACGGACGCTCAGAACGCTGTACGGGAGGCATGCGAATGAAGGTTTTAGTTACAGGTGTGTCCGGCTATGCAGGCTTTTATGGCGCGTTGCGCCTTGCCGCCGCTGGGCATACCGTCACGGGCCTTGTCCGCCATCCCGAGCAGCCGCGACTGAATACCTTGCGCATCCAAGAGGTGCGGCTGGTCACCGGCGATGTCGGCGACGTGACGAGCTATCGCGACGAGCTTACGGCAGCCGATATCGTCGTCCATACCATGCTCGACAAGCGCAAGCCGCAAGAGACCGATCGCGCGCTTTTTGCTGCGCTCAAGGATTTGCCGGCGCGCAACCCGCGGCGGCGCTTCATCTACACCACCGGCTGCTCGATCTTCGGCAAGCTGCCGGTCCTCGTCATGGACGAGAAGGTCGAGCCCAATCCGGCGCATCCGCTCGCGTTCCGCCGCACGCTCGAGAAGGAAGCGCTGGCGATCCCCAACATCGCCACGGTCGTGCTGCGTCCCGGCTTCATGTACGGCCATGACGGCTACAACAGTGTCAGCGCTGATTGGTTCGCGATGGCAAAGGCGAGCGAGGTCGTGTTCCGGGGCGATCAGGAACGCGGCTGGTCGTGGATCCATATCGCCGACCTCGCTGAAGCCTATCGGCTGGCGGCCGAGGCCGACGACGCCGTCGTCGCCGGCGAGGTCTTCCATCTCGGCGACGAGTTGCGGCCGCGCAGCCTCGATGTCATGCGCGCCTGCGTTGCGGCGGGGGGCTACACCGGCGAGATCCGCTGCGAAGGCCCGGCAAAGGGAGACAATATCAGCACCTGGTTCAACCAGAATGAGTTTATGACCTCGCAAAAAGCACGCGACCGCCTCGGCTGGCGTCCGCGCCATGCGGGCATTATCCCATGCGTTAAGCCGGTCTACGCTTCCTGGGCTGCGGCGCAATCTAGCCAGTAAAGGTGACGCTCGCTTGTTAGTAATCGTCATTCCCGCGAAAGCGGGAATCCATAGCCGCAAGCGGGGCATTTCTCTGGACCCCCGCTTTCGCGGGGGTGACGATTAAAGGTATAAAGATCGAGAGAGGTTTCCGATGGACGAGGTCAAAGTCATCGCCACCCGCTTCACCGATCGGCCGAAGACCGATCCCAATGCGCGTATCTTCAAGATCGAAGATCACATCAAGATCGGCGAAGCCTATAACCGGTCAAGCCGCCTCTATGTCGGCGATGATTTCCGCGCAACGCTCATCACACTGTCGCCCGGCCAGGCACAAGAGACGCATAAGCATCCCGAGACCAGCCATGCCTGGTTCATCGTTTCGGGCAAGGGCGAGGTCGAGATGGAAGGCGGCAAGCGCGTGGCCATCGAGCCGGGCTGGTTCAGCGTTCATCCGCGCGATTCGGTGCATGGGCTCTACAACACGGGCAGCGAGAATCTCACCTACATCGCGCTTTCGGTTGGAAAATAAAACATGATGGGCCCAAACGATTTTCGCGGCGTCTATGCCATCATCCCGACACCATCCAAGCCCGGCGCGGAGCGCTGGGATGCGGTGGACACGGTCGATCTCGACGAGACAGCGCGCGTCATCGACCGGCTCATCGCCGACGGCGTGCACGGCCTCATCGTGCTTGGCACGACGGGTGAATGCGCGACGCTGACGCCGAACGAATATCAAAGCTTCGTCGCCTGCGTGCTGGAGAGCGTGAAGAAGCGCATCCCGACTTTCATCGGCACGACCGCGCTCGGCACGCATGAGGTGGTGGCGCGCACGCGCTTCGCCCAGCAGCAAGGCGCTGACGGCATTCTCCTCGGGCTACCGATGTGGCAGCCGCTCACGGTCGACATGGCGGTCGACTATTACCGCAGCATCTCCGAAGCCTTCCCGCGTCTCTCGCTCATGGTCTACGGCAACCACCGGGCCTTCCGCTTCGCGTTCGCGCCGGAATTTTGGGAGCGCGTCGTCGACGTCGCGCCGACATTGATCGCGGCGAAATTCTCGCGCCCCAATGTGCTGCTCGATTGTCTCAAAGTCTCGAAGGGCCGCGTCCATTACCTGCCGCATGACGGCGGCATGAGCAAATTCTACGACCTGTCGCCTTCAACGACGACAGCGTGCTGGTCGACGGCAGCGTCGATGGGGCCGGAACCCGTACTGGAGCAAGTCCGCGCACTGCTAGCGCAGGACGTTGTGGCGATGAAAAAGATTGCCGCCGATCTCGCCTGGGCACGCGAGCCGATCCAACCGATCACCAGCGATGCCGAGCTTTTCGCCACCTACAACATTCAGGTCGAGAAAACCCGCATCGCCGATGCCGGTTACTGCAAGGCGGGACCGCTGCGTCCGCCCTATCACATCTGGCCGGACGCCTATCGCGAAGCGGCGCGCGAGCACGCAAAGCGTTGGCGCGAGCTCTGCACGAAATACGCCAGGACGAGCGCCGCCGCGCAATAGCAGCTTCGGCTACTCGGGCGCCTCATCGCTAGCGGCGTCAGCGCCTTTGATGCGCTGCGCCAGCGAGGCTTGCAGAAATTCGTCGATATCGCCGTCGAGCACCTTCTCGGTCTGGCTGGTCTCGACGCCCGTGCGCAGGTCCTTCACCATCTGGTAGGGCTGCAGCACGTAAGAACGGATTTGATGGCCCCAACCGATGTCGGTCTTGGTGGCGTTCATCGCATCGGTGACGGCTTCCCGCTTGGCGAGCTCGATCTCGTAGAGGCGCGCTTTCAGCATGGCCATCGCCTTGGCGCGGTTCTGATGCTGCGAGCGCTCGCTCTGACAGGCAACCACCACCGGCTGCTCGAAATCCGGCGGTTGATAGGTCATACGGACGGCGCTGTCAGTCTTGTTGACGTGCTGGCCGCCAGCGCCTGACGAACGATAGGTGTCGGTGCGGAGATATTTTTCCTGCACCTCGACTTCGATCTTATCGTCGACCACGGGATAGATCCAGGCCGAGGCGAAGCTGGTGTGCCGGCGCGCATTGGCATCGAAAGGCGAGATGCGCACCAGACGATGCACGCCGCTCTCGGTCTTGAGCCAGCCATAGGCATTCTCGCCGGAGACGCGGATGGTCGCCGATTTGATGCCGGCGCCCTCGCCTGCGCTCTCTTCGAGCCACTCGACGTTGTAGTCGTGCTGCTCGCCCCAGCGGATATACATGCGCAACAGCATCTCGGCCCAATCCTGTGCCTCGGTGCCGCCCGAGCCCGCATGGACTTCGAGATAGCAATCATTGGCGTCGGCCTCGCCCGAGAGCAGGCTGTCGAGCTCGCGCGCCTTGACGTCATTTTGCAGTGCTTGGAGCGTCTTTTGCGCATCGTCGAGCATCGCCTGATCGCCTTCGGCCTCGGCGAGTTCGGCCAAGCCGAGCGTGTCCTCGAGCGAGCGCTCTATTGCGAGATAGCCGTTGACCCCGCGGTCGAGCCGCGTGCGCTCGCGCATCAGCGCTTGCGCGCGCGTTGAATCATCCCAAAGCTTCGGATCTTCGATCGCTGCGTTCAGCTCGGCGAGGCGGCGTGTCGCTTTATCCCAGTCAAAGATGCCTCCTCAGCAGCGTCAACGACGACCGGATCTCGTCGACGATTGCTACTATTTCCGCACGCATGGGTAAGCTCTCAGCCTTCAGCTCTCAGCCATCAGCATCTGCCAGCGGCGGAGAGCTCGATTTCACTTCTCTGATAGCTGATAGCTGATCGCTGACAGCTAGTACAGCCCGCCGGTGCCCGTGGCGGGGACCCGCTGCTGCGTAGCACCCGCGCCCTCCGGATCGGAGGTATCGATACCGAGACCGCTGGACGACGGCACATTGCCGCTGACCACCACGCCCGAATTCGACGCACCTGGCTCGGTCCCGGGCTTGTAGGCTTCGAGGATGGCGTTCTTCTCATCCGGCCGGGCCAGCGCGCCGGTGGTCGGGTTGATGCGCACCATCTCGATCCCGGGCGGGATGCGGAACGGCGTCGCCGGCTGATCGGCGAGCGCAGCCTGCATGAAATCGCGGAACGCGGGCGCGGCGACGCTCGCGCCGGTCTCGCGCCGGCCGAGCGTATGCGGCTGATCGAAGCCGACGAACACGCCGGCAACGAGGTCGGGCGAGAAGCCCATGAACCAGGTGTCGTTGCTGTCGTTGGTCGTACCGGTCTTGCCGGCGAGCGGCTTGCCGATGACGGCGATGCTGCGGCCCGTGCCGCGCTGAATCACGCCTTCCATCATCGAGACGACCTGATAGACGCTGCGCGGATCGTCGATCTGCGCGCGATTGTCCGGCAACTCCGGTGGCGACTGATCGTTCCAGGCGACGTTATCGCAACCCTCGCAGGCACGGCTATCGGCACGGAAGATCGTGACGCCGTCGCGATCCTGCACCCGATCGATGAAGCTCGGCGTGATCTTCTTGCCGCCATTCACCAGCATCGCATAGGCGGTCGCGAGCTTGAGCGGCGTCGTCTCGCCGGCACCGATCACGAAGGAATATTCGTGCGGCATGTGATCCATGATGCCGAACTTCTCGATCGTGTTACCGACAGCATCGAGGCCGACCGTCGCGCCGACGCGTGCCGTCACAAGATTGAGCGATTCCTCGAGCCCGACCAGCAGCGGTACGGGCCCGTAGAATTTGCGCTCATAGTTGGATGGGTTCCATTTCGGCAGGCCCGGCCCCTGATCGAGCACCAGCGGCGCATCGAGCACGATCGTCGACGGCGTAAAGCCATGATCGAGCGCGGCGAGATAGACGAAAGGTTTGATCGCCGAGCCGGTCTGGCGCATCGCCTGCGTCGCGCGA
>DATNGE010000107.1:0-25107 GCA_035606035.1 Allostellaceae bacterium | reverse complement strand
TGATCCGACACCTCGATCTCGTTCGAGCCGGCCACATTCAGCTCGCGGTGGATAAGATCACGGCTCATGCCTTCATCGAGGAGTTCATCACCTTCCCTCAGTTTATTAAAAACCCGAGCGGCCGCTTCGCCGATCAAATCGATGCATGCACCCAATTTCTGGATTACATGGCCGAGAATCCGGTTCTGGAGCCGCCTCGCGAGCGCGCGATCATCCAAGGGGTTGGCCACTGCGGCCCATTCCCGAAAACGCTCTTGACCGGCAGTTTCGATGGACCCGTCTTTCGACAGGCACCGGGTATCGTGGTCGGGTTGAAATCGCGTTTGCTCAGATGAAAATTCCCTGCATTTTTCCCTGATAGCAGGGAATTGTGGCTTTCCAATGGGATCGGCGAGTGTCGATGGGCGCGCGCCGATCCCAACGATTCAGCAGATCAGCAGATGTGGAGTGCCGGTTGCTTTCTCTCGATGAGCTTGCCGTCTTCCGAATTCAGGAGCTTTGAGCGCGACCCCGCTGATCTGCTATTTTCGGCGCTTGGGATCGCTCGCGCGATTGGCCCTGAGATTGCAGCGCCATCGCCAAATGCCGCCCCAAAGGGAGCACGCCCATGCTGTTGTTCCGCCAACTCTTCGAGCCGCAATCGTCGACCTACACCTATCTCTTGGCCGATCCGGAAAGCCGCGAGGCGGTGTTGATCGATCCTGTCTATGACGAAGCGCCGCGCGATTCCTCGCTGCTGCGCGAGCTCGATCTGAAGCTGCTCTTCACGCTCGAGACACATGTCCATGCCGATCACGTCACCGGCGCTTGGAATCTGAAGCAGCGGCTCGGCAGCCGCATCGCGGTAGCCGCCGCGAGTAGCGCCGAGGGCGCGGATCTCTATCTCAAAGATCGCGACCGGGTGAAATTCGGCCGGCGCTATCTGCAAGCGCGCGCAACGCCGGGCCATACCGGCGGCTGCCTCACTTACGTGCTCGACGATGAGAGCATGGCCTTCACCGGCGACTGCCTGTTGATCCGCGGCTGCGGCCGCACCGATTTTCAAGAGGGCGATCCGCGCGCCATGTATCGGGCAGTTCACGCGCAGATCTTCTCGTTGCCGGAATCCTGCCTGCTCTTTCCGGCGCATGATTATCGCGGCCTCACCGTGTCGAGCGTCGGCGAGGAGAAGCGCTTCAATCCACGCCTCGGCGGCGAGCTGAGCGAGGATGATTTTGTCGGCTACATGATCAATCTCGGCCTGCCGCATCCCAAGCAGATGGATATCGCCGTTCCCGCCAACCTCCATTGCGGGCGGCGCGAGGGCGGCGATGAGCTCGTCGACGAGCCGCATTGGGCGCCGCTCACCCTGACCTTCGCGGGCATCTGGGAAGTGCAGCCGCTCTGGGTGCAGGAGCATCTGCGCGAGGTGCAGGTGATCGATGTCCGCGAGCCCGATGAATATGAGGGGCCGCTCGGCCGCATCCCCGGGGCGCGCTCGATTCCGCTCGGCGGGCTTGCCGCGCGGGTCGCGGAAATCGCGAGGGATCGACCGGTGATCGCGGTGTGCCGGGCCGGCGGACGCTCGGCGCAGGCGACGACGACTCTGCGCAAGGCCGGATTTGCGCAGGTCGCCAATCTCGCCGGCGGCATGTTGCGCTGGCGCGCGCAGCATCTCGCCGTCGAAGGCGCGCATGATTAATCGCTGATTTGGCGAGAACGCGCGGGGCGGAAAAAAGAGGCGGCTCTTCCGAAAAGTGCTCGCGGCAAGGGCCGCCTCAAGAAGAGAGGACGGGGGGATTGGTCCTCTCACTGCTGGTGAGCGCAAAACGCCCGAGCTGACGGCGCGGTTCCAAGCCGCGCCAAAATATCGAGGTCGGCGCGGGCGCCGCGTGCGCGGCGAGGTGCTCACGGCAACGCGTCGCGATCGCTTCAGAGTTTTAAGTTTTGCGTCGTCTTGAGCCGCGATCTGATGCAGCGTGCGCCGCGCCGCGAAGCCCGCAGCCGCCGATCGCCGCCGGCAAACGGAAACGCAAAATTGTCCTCGCGCTGCCCTAATGCCGCCCAACCCTATCAATACCTTGAACTAGGCGCTGGCCAAAATGTTGATCAGTTGAGTAGGGGCCTAGGAACATGTGCGAGCAACGGACCGCTTCCGCGACGAGGCGAGGAGATTTTGTTTCTGAAACGTCGGCTGCTGAACCCTTCGCAATGGCCGTCGCGGCCTTGCGACCCTATCTTTTCAAGCGTGCCATGTATTTGGCGAAAGAGCGCGAGCTCGCCGAGGATCTGGCGCAGAACGCGGTGATAAAGGCGCTGACGGCGGAGAATCTGTTCGAGCCGGGAACAAATTTAAAAGGCTGGATCACCACGATCCTTCAGAACGAGTACTACAGCCATCGTCGGCGCTCGTGGCGTTCCACGCCGCTTTCGGATCTCGCGGCGGAAAACCTCGCATCGCCGATCGGAGAACAAGAAACCTCGGCGGATTTGCGGAACGTCGCATGCGCGATGGTCGCCCTGCCGGAAGGCCAGCGGCGAGCGCTCGTCGCGGTTGGCTTCCTCGGCTACTCCTACGCCGAAGCGGCCATCCTCTTCCGCTGCAGCATCGGCACGATCAAGAGCCGCGTCTCGCGCGCCCGGATGGCCTTGTTGGATGCGTTGCAGCGGCAGACGCCGCGAAAGCCCCATCGCTCGCGGCAAACAGGCGACGAGTTTGCGGCGTTGATCGGCGTCGTCGAAACGATGAAAGCCGCGGCAAACGCTCGCTCGTCGGGACAGATCGCGGCCGACGGCGCGCAAGCGCCGCGCGCGGACAAAGGCGGATTTCTCGCAGCGGCTTAAAGATCGACGGGGGAAGGCGCCGCCGATGCGCGATCGCGCGGCGTCTTTTCAGCGATGCCCGCGGCAGATCAGGCCACAGGTTTCGCTGCTCAGGATCAATTTCGGTCCCGCATGCGGTGCGGCGACCGCTTCGAGCGGCGGTCCGATCGTTTCAAAACGGACGGTCTTGTATTTCTCGTAGAGGCGCAGCACCCGATCCACGTATCCCGTCGTTTCGGTAAACGGCGGCACTGCGCCATAGTCGAGGACCGGGCCTTCGCCGGCGTTGTAGGCCGCGAGGGCGAGCTTCAAATTGCCGAATTTCTTGATGAGGAACGTCAGGTAGGACGTCCCGGCCCGGATATTCTCTTCCGCATCGAACGGATTCCGCACGCCGTAACGCGATTGGGTCTCGGGCATGAGCTGCATCAGGCCCCTGGCATTCTTCCGCGAGACGGCTGTTTTATCGAACGCCGATTCGGCGGCAATCACGGCGAGCACCAGCCGCGGATCGGTTTCGCTGCCGCGCACCGCACGCGCGACAAGCTCTAGAATCTCGGGGGACGGCTTCAGATTCGGGGTAGCGGCTTCGCCCGCGACGCGGCACGTGACACCTGTGCCTTGCCGAAGGCAGTCGACCTCCTTCGCCTCCAAGGCTTGTGCAAAGAAGGGCGCGAGGATCAGGCAAATTGCGAGCGGTCTCACCGGGTCCTCACCGATCCCCCTGAAGCTCCGAAGCTTCTTCTGAAGCTCAGGTATTTCGGATAACAAATGGTTAAGAGGCTTAATGGCCGAAGGAGGAGAACACTTAATAATAGAAAGCGGGCGCGTTAGTCGGCGCCAATCGCCCTGGCAGCAGCAACACCAGCGATTTCCCAGCGCGCCAAAGAGAGCGGAAAGCCGTTGACGCGGTGATGATGAGCGCCTCGGCGCAAGATGCTCGCAAAATTCCCTCGGTTACGCGTAAATACCGGCTGATATCGGGCGGGGCGGGAACTCAGGCAAATCCTTGCGCGGCGTTTTTCGACAGCGGCTCATGGCCGTCGCCTTGGTCACTTATGGCCACGGTCGGTTCTTCGCGAGCCTCATCCTGCTTGTGGTGTTGGCGCTGCAGGCGCTCGGGACGAATTCATTCCTCATGCGCCCCAAGCTCGTCTTGTTCGACTTTTATCAACAACAGTTTCCGCGCGAGCGCATTTCGGCGCCGGTTGCCGTGGTTGCGATCGATCCGCCCAGCCTCGACGCCGATGGTCAATGGCCGTGGCCGCGCGACAAGGTAGCGGCGCTCATCCGGAACATACTGGCCGACAACCCAGCCGTCCTCGGCCTCGATCTGTTGATGCCGGAAGACGATCGCACCTCGCCCGGAAGTTGGGCGAAAGGGGAAACCAGCCTGCCGCCCGAGCTCAAACAGGCGGTCACGGCTCTCCCCGATCATGATGCGCTCATGGCCGACGCGCTCGCGCGGCATCCCGATGTGCTTGCGGTCGCGGGACAGCGCGATACGCCGATCTCGAGCAACGGCCCGTTGACCCCGGTCCGTATCGTCGGCGACTCGCTGGGGCCAAGCCGCGACTACCTGATTCCCAGCTATACGTCGCTCCTGCGCAGCATCCCGGCGCTCGATAACGCCGCTGCGGGCCATGGTCTGATCTCGGTCGACCGCGGAACCGACCAGGTGACGCGCAAGCTCCCCTTGGTCGGTCTCGTCGGCAACGAGTTCGTCCCCTCCTTGACGGTCGAGATGCTTCGTCTCGCGACGGCTTCCCCGATCTTATCGATCTATTTCTCCAACGGCGTGTTGCAGGGCATCGGGCTGCGTGGGCTCAATATTCCGACAGAAGCGGACGGTTCCGTCTGGCTCCATCTCTCGCCGCATGACGAGCGTCGCTTTGTGTCGGCATCGGACGTATTGCACGGAAGGGCTCCGCCCGGTCTCCTGACGGGGCGCTTCGTCCTGCTCGGCGTCACCGCGCTTGGGCTCGTCGACCTGCCATCGACGGCGCTGGGGCCGATGCCCGGGGTGGAGTTGCACGCGCAATTCCTCGAGAACGTCTTCGATGGTCGACTGGCGCAAGTGCCGAGCTGGGCGCAGCGCGCCGAGCTCGCGGCCACCGGCATCATCGGCGTCTTGTTGATCGCGACGCTGCCATGGATTCGGCTGCGCTGGTACCCGCTCGTGGCATTCGTGCCGATCGTAGCCTTGATCGGGGGCGGAATCTTCGCGTGGATGAGCCGGACATGGCTCATCGATGTGGCGACGCCCATCGAAGCCGACGGTCTCGTTTTCGTCTCTCTCCTTGCCGGCAATCTCGCCGAGGCGAACGCGCAGCGCCGCGAGATGCGGCGCGCTCTCGATCAGCAGCGCCTCGAAGCCGCGCGGGTCAATGGCGAGCTCGCGGCGGCGAAGAACATCCAGACGGGAATCTTGCCGAAAGCCGAGAGCCGCGAGCGCGATCCACGCTACGATCTGCACGCGATCATGATCCCGGCGCGCGAAGTCGGCGGCGATCTCTATGACTTCTTCAAGATCGATCTCGACCATCTCTATTTTGCGATCGGCGATGTCTCGGGAAAGGGCGTCCCGGCAAGTCTTTTCATGGCCCTGGGCAAGGCGCTTTTTAAGAGCTCGGCCTTGCGCGGCACGACGAGCGATATCGGCGTCATCACCGCGACCGCCAATAAGGAGATTTCGCGCGACAATTCGGAGATGATGTTCATCACGTTTTTTGCCGGCATCCTCGACCTGACGAGCGGCGAGCTGAGCTTTTGCAATGCGGGCCACGATGCACCGTTCCTGATATCGGGACACGAGCCGCCGCGGCAAATCGATGCGACGCACGGCCCGCCTATCGGCGTCATCGACACGTTTCCCTATGCCAGGCGTTCCTGGCGCCTGCGCCCCGGCGATATCATTTGCCTCATGACCGATGGCGTCACGGAAGCGATGAATCCCGCGGACGAGCTGATGGGGCTGGAACGTGTCGCGGGAGCGCTGACGCTGCTCAACGGCGATGTTACGCCGCAGCAGACGATCGAGATGCTCAAGAGCGCGGTCGAGAGATTTGCGGCCGGCGCCGATCCCTCCGACGACATCACGATGATCGCCGTCCGCTGGAACGGCCCCCAGCCGCTCGAGGCATAGGCCAACACTTAAATTTCCCTATCAGAAAAGGGGCTTTTTGCTGCCGATTCGTACAGTGGAAAGGCGCTCCGGGCCGGGGCCCGCCGGCGGCGTTTTACATCGGCAGCCCAGTAATGCTAGCCTCCGCTTCCTCAGCTTGGTGCACGGCCCTCTGGCTTTCGGGAGAATTTTCATGCGGTGCGCATCTCTTTTCATCGTTCTCGGAATCTTGGTCCCAAGTTACGCCCTGGCTGCCGAGCCGATTGGCCAGGTCAAGAATGCCTCCGGCGCCGTCGATGTGACGCGCTCCGGTTCGGCGCATCATGCCGCGTCCGGCGACCAGGTTTTCCAGGATGATTTGATTTCGACCGGTGCCGATGGCTCGATCGGTATTACCTTCGTCGACAACAGCTTGATCTCGCTCGGTCCGAATTCCGAGTTGAAGCTCGACCAGTTCCAATTCAATCCGGCGGCGCATACCGGCTCTTTCGACTCAAGTCTCAACAAGGGGACGCTGGCTGTTAAGTCGGGCTTGATCGTGCAGCAGAATCCGGAGTCGATGCGGATCCATATGCAGGCGGCAACGCTCGGTGTCCGGGGAACGGAATTCGTCGTCCGCGCGGCGGGGCCAGACAGCAAGTAACGGCGCGTCCAGGCTCACGCTCGCTCGAGATCGGTTGCGTCCTGATTCATTTGACGGCCGGCGTGGACGCGCCGAATTCGTGCGTGCTTAAAGACGCACCCAAAAGAAAGAGGCCTCGCCCTTGGGTGCGAGGCCTCATCGTCACCATACCCTCTTGACCTGGGCGCGCTCGCCGCGATGCGAGCGTGTCTTTCGGTCCAGAAGCCGAAATGAACGTTAGAGCTTGCCGGCGACCGTGGTGAACGTCGTGCCCAAATTGGTGCCGACCGTGGTGGCCGCGCCGATGATCGCGACCGCGATAAGCGCGGCGATCAAACCGTATTCGATAGCCGTCGCACCTGACTCGTCGCTGAAGAGCTTACGGAACATGCTCATTGGGTTGCCTCCTCGGTTTTAACCCGAGGCTAGTTTGAGTACTCGCAAATTAACGGGAGGTTAAACCGCTCAACAAACGCTTTCGATGCAAAATACTGTTGTGTGGTTTCCCGAATAAACGCGGGCAGATTTGTCGCCGATTTGGCGGCTCTTTTCGCTCAAATGCAGAGGACGAGGAGCCGCAACACCCGAAGCTATGTCAATTCTTCGGTGGATCGACCGGGCGCTGACCCGAATTCTGACACATTTACGCAAGACTGTCCGGGCGCTCGACACTTTGGTCGAGTTGGCTACGTAACGGGGGATACCCAGAATGAGAAAAGGCTTTGGCTTCTCGCTCACGCTCGTCATCGCGGCGCTTGCGCTTTCGGGCTGCGGTGAGACGGTTGGCGACCGCGGTCTCTCCGGTGCCGGAATCGGCGCGGCGGGCGGTGCGGTGATTGGGGCAATGGTCGGCGCGCCCTTAGCAGGCGCAGCGATCGGTGCCGGCGCCGGCGCTGTCGCGGGCGCGGTGACGTCGCCGTCGTCGGTCGATCTCGGCAAGCCGATCTGGGAGCGCTGAGCTCTTATCGAGGAGCGTAAGAGCGCGGCCTCAGGCCGCGATGCGGCGGCTCCCGCGAGGGAGCCGCCTTTCATTTGTGCTTGTCGTACCGGCCGCTATACGGCGCGGCAGCGCCTGCTCAAGAATCCTCCGCGAGCGCATAGAGATTGCGATAGCGCTGCTCGAGCATTTGCGCCCCATGCAGCGTCAGCGTGAGATCGGTAGCGCCGCGCCGGATCGGCCCGATAATCCAATCGCCGCCGCGTCGCGCGATTATCGTGACCTGCTCGATGGTCTCGCAGCCTTCGAAACGGCGAAATTGCTTTAGCAAAACCTGCTCGAGCTCGGCGGCAGTGACGATATTCATCGGTTCCCCGATCGGCGCAGATAGAGTGCGCACTGGGTCCGCAGGGTATGGGCGGTTGGTTAAGATTGCGTAATATTTCTGACCCTTTTAAATGACGGGATCGTCCGCCTTTGCGGCGGGGGCGCAGGCGAGGCAAGCGATGGAACTGGGACTCTATTCTTTCGGCGATATCACGCCCGATCCGCAGACCGGTCGCACCGCCGGCGTGCGCGAGCGCTACGCGGAGATCGTCGCGGCCGCAAAACTCGCCGACGAGGCGGGGCTCGCCGTGTTCGGCATCGGCGAGCATCATCGTCTCGATGTCGCGATTTCCTCGCCGGCGGTCGTGATGGCGGCGATTGCGAGCGTCACCAGACACATCCGCCTTACGAGCGCCGTCACTGTGCTGTCGACGCTCGATCCCGTCCGTGTCTATCAGGATTTCGCGACCGTCGATCTGCTCTCGAACGGCCGCGCCGAGATCATCGCCGGCCGCGGCGCCTACATCGAATCCTTTCCGCTCTTCGATGCGGCGATCGAAGATTACGACACACTCTTTGCCGAAAAGCTCGGCTTGCTGTTGACGCTCGACAAGAGCGAGCGGGTCACCTGGGAAGGCCGCTTTCGCGCGGCGCTGAAAGATGTGGAGATCTCGCCGCGGGCGGTCGGCCGGCTCCCGATCTGGCTCGGTGTCGGCGGCACTGCGGAAAGCGCGCGCCGCGCCGCCGATCATGGCCTGCCGATCGTACTCGCCAACATCTCGCAACCGCCCGCGAATTTCGCGGGCCAGATCGCTGAATATCGCCAGCGCTATCCGGCGGCGGGCCACGATCCGAAGAACCGGCGGGTTGCGCTCGCGACCCACTGCTATGTCGCGCCGGACTCGCAAGCCGCGCGCGACGAGTTCTATCCCTATTACCGCGCCTATTTCTCATCGCACGCGGCGCGGCCCTATTTTTCGCGCGAGGTTCCGCGCGATGTGTTCGATACGCGCGCCGCGCCGCAAGGCCCCATTTTCGTCGGCAGCCCGCAGGAAATCGTCGACAAGCTCGGTTACGAGCGCGGTCTCTTCGGCCATGATCGTTTCCTCGCGCAGATCGATATCGGCGGTCTGCCTTATGCGAAAGTTTCACGCTCGATCGAGCTCTTGGCGACCAAGGTTCTGCCGGCGATCCGGCAACTCTGACGGGCGTCCGGGCGCGGAACGACCTGCCGTGCGATTGCTTTTCTCTCCAGGGACTACGCTTCCACAATGTCACGAGGAGAGGACGCCATGCGTAGCGAAGCCATAGCCTTTCTGCTGAGCCTGGGGCTCGCAACGACACCGGCTTGGGCCGGACAAGCGCAAGATCAAAATAACAGCCCGGGGCTCGGCCAGAGTCTCGGCGCTGCGCCGAGCCTATCGCCCAACGACGATCAGAGCGGCGCGCAAGACGGATTGAGCGGCTTGCAAAGCGAGGACGCGCTCAAGCAATCGCTGCAAAAAGCCGGCTTCACCGATCTGCAGATCGCGGCGGGTTCTTACGTCGTGCACGCCAAGGGGCCGGATGGCAAGCCTGTCGTGATGATGATCACCCCGGATGCCGTCGCCGTCGCCAATCCGCAAAGCGCGCAGCTGCCGGGTCTCGACCAGAACGGCGATCAAAGCGATAGCGGATCGCAAGATCACGTCATGCCCCAACTGCTGCAGGACGATTGATCAGCCGATCGGCCTGCCGCGCCGTTGCTTCGCGCGGCAGGCTGGTCCGGCTTGATCGCGGCGGGAGTTCGTAGCGCGGACGAGGCTTTGAGCGCGCGGAGCGGCGCTATATGCTTCGCCTATGAACTGCCCCTATTGCGGCGAGGACATCGACGAGCACACGAGCCATTGCCGGCTCTGCGGCGCCGATCTCACGCTGATCCAGCCCCTCGTCGCTCATATTCAGCATCTGAGCCGGCGCGTCACAGCGCTCGAAAAGCAAGCGGCCTTCGAGACCGAGGTTGCTGGTGAAGCCCCTGCGACCGGCGCGTCGGCAACACCGCATTATTTGCCGAGCATTTCCGATGAATGGGCGGTCGCGGCCGGCTTCATCGGCATCGCGCTCGCACATTTCGCCGTAGTGGTGGTCTTTGATGCGAGCCTCACCATCCTGCTCGCGGCGTCGGTCCTCGTCCCATTTTGCACCGGCTTCCTGCGCCGCGGCATGCGCGAGCATGGGGTGCTGCGCGTCATCGGCGGCGCGCTGCTCTTGGCTTTTGCCGCCTTGAGCGAGATGTCGCTGCTGACCTGGTGGTTCTACCGCGACCCGGTCGCGCCGCAGAATGCGCATGATTGGCAGCAACTCTTTTATTACGGCGGCCTCATCGCCGCCGGCTACGTCATCGGCGCGCTCATTCGCAGCCTGGTCCGCTTCTGGCTCGTCGGCCGCGGTCGCGTCCGGCCGCGGCGCCGCGGCCTTGTCTATCGCATGCTGCGTGCCGTCGGGGAGTACGATGCCGAGGTGATCGAGCGCACGGAAAAGCTCGTACGCCAGGCGGAATATACGGTAATGAATCTGACGGCGCTGATCGCGAGCATCTATTTCCTCGCCGCCCATCTCCAGCCGGCGCTCGACTGGCTGCACAGCGTCAAGCCGTGACGCACGGGCGACGCCGCCAGCGTCGATAGCCCTTCCGCTTAGCGCGTCCCGCCGTTGCCGCCTGGCATGATCACCGATCCCCAACCTGGCAGCGGGAAGCCCCGCGCGTCGCGCACTTGATCGGTCCAGTCATAACTGCCGCTGTTGACCATCGGGCCATGCCCGAATGAATTGTCGCACCCGACCAGGAGGAGGGCGTAGCCCAGCAAAAGCAATGTACGAGGCATCATCGCGAAACCTTCCACGTCGGGGGAAGACGATCTGATCCGATCATAGCGGCTAGCGCGATCCCAATCACCGGCGCTCGCCGCCTTTCCGCTCGGCCGCGTTAATTCATATGCGGCGCGCGCTTTTCTCGGTCGCCGCGGAACGAGTCGCGTTGCGTGCGACTGCTCTTACAACGCCTAATCGTTGTCAGGCCGTTACCAATATGGAGCATCGCATGGTCAAGCTATCGACGGTATTTGCGACGGCCGCTCTGCTCATCGTCGCAGCAGCGCCGAGCTTTGCCGGCAACACGACGGCGGCCGGATCGAACTCGTCGCATAATTCCGACACCGATTCCGCGCGCAGCAACGGTACGTCCAGCCGCAACGGCACCAGCGGCGTCTCGACGCCGAGCGATAGCGGCAGCGCCGGCACGATCACCAACGGGCAATCCGCGCAAATGCCCACCAGCAACTCAGCCACCCGACAGGATACGGATACCGACGCAGCACCGAGCCCCGACCGCGATCGCAGCCATCAATCCGGCGCGGGATCGTCTTCTGGCCGCTGACAAAGGCAGCATTCAAGCACGTCCCGGTCTGGCCGCAGGATTCGAGTCGGTCACGATTGTGACCGGCTCGACTCGCCGCAGGATAAGTCTTGGGCAGCGTGAGCGTGGCTGCGCATAGGTCGAGTGAGTGACGCACCCGGCGTGAGCGGCTGAAAAACCTCCCGCCGTGTCCCCAGTTAAGGCGAAGCTGAAGCCAAGTGAGCGCGGTTTCTGTTGCTGAACTGCATCACCGCCGAGCTTTCGTTTCTCGTGACGCGATGACGCATTGAGGCCCGATCCGCGGTTCTTTATAGAAAGAGGCCGGGGAACTCGGGGGTTTCTTGCATACCGTTTCGCAGATGGCTGCGCTGCGCGCAGCCGCTCAAGCCGTGACCGCGATTACCTACGGCGCCCAGCTCTGTAACCTGTCGCTCGACGGTATCGAGATTCACGGCGCCAAGGCGCGCGGCGGCGACGTGCTCGGCGACATTGCGGTCTGGGTGTCGGGCGTTGCCGCCATCGACCGCTATCGCTTCGGCAGCCCGGCGGGATCCGGCTGGATCATCGACTTTAACTACGACGACGAGCAGCGCCACGATCTCGAGGCTGCGGCCAAGCTTGCGGCAGAGGCCGACCCGGAAGACGAGCGCGACCTCCTTTATACCGCTTGGGTCTGGGCGACCGATCTGATGGCGGATGAAGCGGCTTGGGCGGCGATCGAGGCAATGGCGCGTTTGATCGAGATCGCGGCGCCGCCGGTCGAGGAATAAGCCTCCAGCGCACGCCGGTTCACGTCCCATTGGCGTCTTCCGCCGCGCGGGACCAACCCTCTGCTACTATTGTCTGCCCGCGCGCAACCGCGCGCGGCGACGCCTACCTGCCTGGGCAATCTACGACCGAAGGACCTGTTTTATGGCCGAGCACGAACGTCCCCGGAAAGCCTATATGAACCAGCGCTTCCTCGAGGGGCGCGATGCCCGAGCCTTGCGCATCCTGTCGGAATATCTCGAGCCGCTGGCGCGCTTCAATCGCCAGCGCGTCGACGACACCATCGTCTTTATGGGCTCGGCGCGTCTCTTGCCGCGCGACAAGGCCGAGGCGGCCGTGGCGCAAGCCGAAAAGAGCGGGGCGGGGATCGAGACCGCGCGCATGGCCCTGGAGCTCTCCACCTATTACGAGGCGGCGCGCGAGCTCGCCCATCGCCTCACGATCTGGTCGAAGAAGATCGAGAAGCAAGAGCACCGCTTCGTCGTCTGCACCGGCGGCGGGCCGGGCATCATGGAAGCGGCCAATCGCGGCGCGTCCGAGGCAAAGGGCCTCAATATCGGGCTGACGATCTCGATTCCGAATGAGGAGTTCGATAACCCCTATGTGAGCCGCGAGCTCGATTTCCACTTCCACTATTTCTTCATGCGGAAATTCTGGTTTGTCTATCTCGCCAAAGCGGTGGTGCTGTTCCCCGGCGGCTTCGGCACGCTCGACGAGATGTTCGAAATCCTCACCTTGGTGCAGACGCGCAAGATGAAGAAGCGCCTGCCCATCGTCCTCTTCGGCGCGAAATTCTGGAACGAGGTGGTGAATTTCGACGCGTTGGTGCGTTTCGGCACGATCAGTCGCGAGGATCTCGACCTCTTTCATCGCACCGATTCCGTCGACGAGGCTTTCGAGATCTTGACCAAGAGCCTCGTCGCGAATGCGCTGCCGGTGCCCGGGGCGACCCTGTGAGGGCGACGCTCTAACCCGGCGGCGCAAAAGGCAGTAGACTGGCTTGGCGGAAACCCAAAGGAGGGCGCGATCATGATCGAGCGCAAGGAAGCCAATGGAGAATTGCTGCTGATCGGCCAGACCGATCACTCGCGCCTGGTCGGCCAGTTCGCGGCGCATTGGGGCAATGACCGTTTCGCCACGCCGCGGCCCTATGATTCGGTCGCGCGCGCCGCCGCGTTCCACGATTACGGCTGGCTGCGCTACGAGACCCAACCAATCATCAATGACGCCGGCGAGACGCCCGGATTTCGCAACTTCCCAAGCAATGTGAAGCAGCTCGATGCTTACCAATGGTGCATCGATTGGATGAGCTCGATCGATCCCTATGCTGGGCTGATCGTCGGCCTGCATCGCACAGGCCTGTGGCGGGCGCGCTATGACACGATCAGCCATCCGGGCATATCGGTCCGCGGCGTCGGCGCCGACACTGAGGCGTTCATCGCGAAGAACGAGGCGCGTCAGAAGGAGGAGGAAAGAGCGTACGACAAGGTCGAGCTGCGCACCAACTATCACCTGCTCCAGGTCTGGGATCTGCTCGGCCTCTATTTCTGCTGCCAGGATCCCTATGACGATTACATCGAGCCGGTGCCGCTCGCCTATGACGGCAAGAAAGAGAACACTGTCCGGCTATCGCTGCAGGCGCTTGGCCCGCGCAAGGTCGCATTCGAGCCGTTCCCCTTCGCGCGCCGGCCATGCGAGGTGCAGTTCGCCTATCGCCGCCTGCCGGCGACGACCTATCCCGATCTCGAGACATTCCGCCGCGCCTATTTCCAAGCGCGTGTCGAGGTGATGAATTTCGAGCTCGTCTGATTTGTCGAGCGTCGCTTAGAAGATCATGGCTGTTCCGAAGCTTCTGACGCCGATCCAGATCGACGGCCTCGCGCTCGCGAACCGTATCGTCATCGCACCGATGTGCCAGTATTCGGCCGTGGACGGCTGCATGACCGATTGGCACGTCATCCATCTCGGTCACCTCGCACTGTCGGGGGCGGCGCTCTTAACGATCGAGGCAACCGCGGTCACGGCTGAAGGCCGCATCACCTATGCCGATAGCGGGCTCTATTCCGATGCCTGCGAAGCCGCAATGCGGCGTACGTTGGAGTCGGTACGCCGCTGGTCCGACATGCCGATCGCGATCCAGCTCGCCCATGCCGGACGCAAGGCTTCGACCGAGGTACCGTGGAAGGGCCGCGGCCAGATCGCCCCCGATCACGCGCATGGCTGGATCACCGAAGCGCCGTCGACGCTACCTTTCGCGACATCGGACCTCGCGCCGAAAGCGCTGAACCGCGACGAGCTTCACCGTTTGCGCGATGCCTTCGCCGCGAGCGCGCGCCGCGCTGCCCGGCTCGATCTCGCCGCGGTTCAGCTCCACGCCGCGCATGGCTATCTGCTGCATCAATTCCTGTCGCCGCTTTCGAACCGCCGCGACGACGAGTATGGCGGCTCGCTGGCCAATCGGATGCGCTTTCCGCTCGAAGTGTTCGACGCCGTGCGCGCGGTCTTTCCCGCGGGCCGGCCGGTCGCCCTGCGCGTCTCCGGCACGGATTGGGCGGAAGGCGGCTGGGATATCGAGCAGACGGTTGCGTTCGCGCAAGCCTTGGAGAAGCGCGGCTGCAGTGCCATCCATATCTCGAGCGGCGGGCTGACTCCGGCACAGCAGATCCCCATGGGCCCAAATTATCAGGTGCCGCTCGCGCGCGCGGTGAAGCAGGCCGTGAAGATGCCGGTGATTGCAGTGGGGCTGATCACCGAGTTCGAGCAGGCCGAGGCGATCCTCGGCACCGGTGATGCCGATCTCATCGCGCTCGCGCGCGCCATGCTCTACGATCCGCGCTGGCCCTGGCATGCGGCGGCGCATTTCGGCGCACGCATCAAGGCGCCCGACCAATATCTGCGGTCGCAGCCGCATTATCTGCCGCAGCTTTTCGAAATCCGAAACGGCCGCTAGCCGCATGTATGGTTAAGTTTAGCTACAATTTTATGCGATTTTGCTGGCGTTTAACCAACGCTTAATGCTGCGATGAGCCTCGACCGAAACAACGGTGGAGGCCGTATATGATTACCGACGCCGCTTTTCCGTTCTTCGCGCGCCGCAAGCGCATGAGCGCGACGCAGCCGAGTAACGTTAAGGATGAGACGCCGAGAGGCCGGAGCGGACTGCATTTCTGGCGCCGCCGCGAGATGACGACATTCCAGAAATGCCTCGCGGTGCATATGTACTACGCGTCGGCCGAACGCCGGCAGAAGTAGTGGCGCGCTACCAGATCCCCGGGATCACGCGCGCTGTCCTCGCCTTATAGCGCGCGTAATCCGGGAAGCTCGCTTCGAGCACCGCTTCCTCGTTGAGGATGCGGCGAATTTGAAAAGCGAGCTGCAGCGCGAGCAGCAAGGCGGCCGCTAAAGAAAAGGCTTCGATGAAGCCGGCGATCGCCGCCAGTTCCTCGACCAGATAGAGCGGATGCCGCACTACGCGATAGGGACCGCGCGTGACGAGGCCGCGCGCCTCGGACATCAGGCTGAAAGACCGGCCGAGATAGGGGAGCACGAGCATCGCGAGCGCGGCGCTCGCGAGCAGCAAACTCGCCGCTGCAATGTGCCAGCCGAGGCCAAGGCCTTGCGCCGGCGGCAGCAAGCCGAAGCCGAAGATCGAGAATGCGCCCACGGCGGCCACGACGCGCGGCTTCCAGCCGCTCGCGCGTCGCACCGCCGTGCGGCGGATCAGCGTGAACCAGAGAACGAGAAGATAGAAAATCGTCTGGCAGACGATGGTGAAGATCTGCGTGGCGCTGAGCGCGTCGAGACCTTGCGGCGGCGCGCGGTCGAGGACCGTCACGAGGCGGAAGACCGCGCCGAGGCAAAGGAAAAGGCAAATGCCGGCAATGCCGAGCTTGGCCGCGGCTTCGCGCACCTTCTCACTGCGCAGCATATCCCCAATGCCGCGACGCCGCGTGTTCCGGACAGTGGCGAGCTCGGCCATGCAGAACCTCTGCACCGCGATTGTGGCGAAAGCTGGATTATCGGCGCGAGCCGGCGCCTTCGTATTGCCGAAGCAGTTCGGCCGGATCGTCGGCGATGACGCTGCAGCCGGCGTGCCGGAGGCCGGTCTCCGGAAAGCCGCCGCAGCGCACGCCGATCGTTTCTAGTCCGGCCTTCGCGGCGGCCTCGGCGTCGTAAGGCGAATCGCCAATCGCAATCGCCTGCGCCGCGTCAATGCGGCCAAGCTTTGTCAGCGCGCTCTCGTAGACATCCGGATGCGGCTTCGAGCGGTCGACATCGTCGGCCGAGACCTCGGCGTCGACGAGATCGACGATATCGGCGATGGCTTCATAAACCTCGAGCTCGTCCTTTTTCGCGGAAGAGGCGAGGACGATGCGCTTGCCATCTGCGCGGAGCCGCTCGAAGAGCGAGCGCACAGCGGCAAAGCCCGTGACGCGCGGCAGATATTTCTCCTTGAAGAGCGCGGCGCGGTAGTTCTCCAGGGCCTCGCCTTTTTCGCGCAGCTCGTCTTGTGACAGAAAAACCGGCATCAGCTGGTCGCCGCCTTTGCCGATCTGGCTGCGGATCGCGCCGTAATCGATCTCGTGGCCGAAATGGCGGAACGCCTCTTGCCAGGCTTGCGCGTGGAGATCGACGGAATCGACCAGCGTACCGTCGATATCGAAAATAACCGCGCTCGCCCGCGCCAACTGAGTGCCCGCCGGCACCGCACGCATCGCTTCGTCCGCGATATCCGCGACGCGCTCGATCGCGCGGGCAACTCGCTCCGGCGCGTCGTAATGGATCATATGTCCCGCGCCGGGGATGATCTCGATTGGGGCGGCCAATGCATCGGCCAAGTGCTGCGATTGCGCCGCCGTTTCGACGATCGCATCGCCGTCACCGGCGATGATCGCCGTGGGCACCGTAAGATCGCCGAGCCGCCGCTGTGCTGTCGCGGCCGCCGCGATCAGCAGCGCCGTGTCGTGCGCTGCCGACTGGAGCTGTTTCGGGCGCAGCGCGAGATCGAGCGGAAAGCCGCGCGCGAAGCGTTCGGGCACGGGGCTCGGGGCGAATACCTTGCGGATGAGGCGCGGCGCGAGCGCGCGCCAGAGCGGCGGCGCAAGCGTGTGATTGAGCCCATCGCCGATCAGCGGCGTGGCATTCGGCACCGCGAGCGCCACATCCAAACGGGCGGTCGGAAAGAAATAGCCGGCGAGCAGAACCAGTCCGGCGACAGCGAGCGGCTGATTGAGGGCGATCTCGAGCGCGACCAGCGCGCCCCAGGAATGCCCGACGACAACGGGTCGCGTGATGCCGAGCGCCGCGAGGGCTTTGCCGATCAGCGCCGCTTGGCGGCGCGCCGTCCACAGCCGGCCACGCGGCCGCGCGCTGTAGCCGAAGCCAGGCCGGTCGATGGCGATGACGCGGTACGTCGCGGCAAGCCGATCCATGAGCCCCGAGGCGACGAAATCCTCCGCCATCGCCCCATTGCCATGCAAGAGGACGACCGGCGCGCCGCTGCCGCGCTCGAGATAGTGAAGCCGCGTACCCTCCACGGCGATGAAAGAGCCGCGCGCCGGATGGCGGCGCTCAGCCCGGCGCGACTCCCGGCGATTACGCCAGACCAGCGCGCCAAGCGCGCCGATGCCGAGCATCGCCGCGAGCGCGATCAGGGGTGTCGAAGCGGCTTCGCGGCGGGGCATGCTAGGAACTCGGCTGGTGAGCGGGCGTGTCTCTCAACCAGCGATGGGGCGCTTCGTTCCCGCCCAGGCGGCCCCGATCGAGATTAGCCCGCGGCGGCGCGGCGCTGGCGGTAATGCGGCAGCATGTCGAGCTTGGCGATCACCTGCTCGCACCAAAATTCGGGGCTGCCCTCGGCGAGGATGCGCAGATCGAAACGCTCCGGCGCGGCGAAGAGCCGATTGGTGTCGGCGAAGCGGCCGGATTTGATGCGGTCGACCCAGATGATGAAAGCGGGGCCGCCTTCGAGGAAGGCGATGCGCGCTTCCGCCGTTGGGCAGATGAAATCGGCGATCACCGGGCAGCCTGCCTTGGCGATCTGATCGCATAGCCAGCCGATCCGGCGTGCCTGCTCGATGCGATCGGCCGGGCTGAAGCCCAGATCCTTGTTGATGTTCTTGCGGATCTCGTCGGCGTTCAAATGAACTGCGCGCAGCCGCGGGGCCAAAGCCGTGGCGAGCGTCGTCTTGCCTGCCCCCGGCAATCCCATGACCAAAATCTTGAAGCTCATTCCATCCTTTCCGGAACCCCCAGTGGCGACGCGGCTTGGGCGGAAACTATAGAAAGCGCGGCGTTGCGCGGCCAGCGGCAGGCGCCGCCGCTTGCCGCATGGCGGGTTTGACGAGCACACTCGGCACGCATGTTCCTGGCCATCCCATTTCGCGACGATACGCCCACGCGTCAGCTGCCGGCCGTGACCTGCGGCCTTATCGCTGCCTGTGTGATCGTCTTTCTTTGGCAGTTCAGCCTTGGCCCGCACGGTCTCGAGCGCAGCGCGATGGAGTACGGCATGATCCCCGCCGTGCTCTTCGGTGCGGCGCGGCTGCCGGCGCGGCTCGCGCTCGTCGCGCCGCCGCTGACGCTCGTGACCAGCATGTTCTTGCACAGCGGTTGGCTGCATCTCATCGGCAACATGATTTATCTCTTCGTCTTCGGCAAAGGCGTTGAAAACGCGCTCGGCAGCTTACGGTTCCTGATCTTCTACCTGCTCTGCGGAATTGCGGCGGCGCTGACCCAGGCGTTCACCGATCCCGCCGAGACCTTGCCGATGGTTGGCGCATCCGGCGCGATCGCCGGCGTACTCGGCGCTTATATCGTGCTCTATCCATTCGGGCAGGTCTTCGTCTTCTTCTGGATCATCATCTTCTTCCGCGTCGTCGCGGTGCCGGCGATCCTGCTGCTCGGCTTCTGGTTCCTGATGCAACTCTTGAGCGCCGAGGCACCGAGCGCCGGTGTTGGCGGCGTCGCGGTCTGGGCGCATGTCGGCGGCTTCATCGCCGGGATGATCCTGGTGCTGTTCATGCGCCGGCGCGACGTCGCGATGCTGCAAGCGGCGCGCACGCCCTCATTCGCCGTCAGCCGCCCGCGCGATGCGCGCTGGCGCGGTTCGGGCTCGGTGCCGCCGGCTGGCCGGCCCGGGCGCCGCGATCCCTGGGGCTGAGCCCGCTGCGGCGGTGCTCATCTGAAACGAGGAGCCAAAACGAAATATTGTAGCAACACAACATTTCTACAACCGTTCGAAGTATTAGAAAAATAAATGGACGAATAGGAACGCTTGATGCTTTTCATAACAGTTGCAGAAACGGTAGGTCCTCCGCCATTACTGAGCAGGGACGCCGGAGGGCCTGTTGGACCTGGAATTACGTCATCTGCGTGACTTTCTCGCCGTGATCGAGAGCGGCTCGCTCGGCGATGCCGCGCGGCGACTGCACACCAGCCAGCCGACTCTCACCCGCAGCATGAAGCAGCTCGAGCAGGCTGTCGGCGGCGCCGTCTTCGATCGCACGCCGCATGGCATGCGGCCGACGGCTCTCGGGCGCGGGCTCGAACGGCGGGCGCGCGTCATCATGGGCGAAGTCGGCAGCGCCCGGCGCGAGCTCGACGACCTCGTCTCGGCGCGGCGCGGCAGAGTCGTGATCGGTACTGGACCGATGTTCGCGCTCTCGATCCTGCCGCGCGCGGTCGCGCGCTTTCAGGCGAAGTATCCCAACGTCGATGTCACGGTCGTCCAGGCGCAGATGCGCCACACTTTGGAAGGCCTCAAAACCGGCGAGATCGATTGCATCTTTCATTCCGTCCCCGCGACTCTCGAGCCCGGTCTCGCTCATCGTGTGCTACAGCGCGGCGCGCGACCACTCGTTGTTACCCGCAAAGACAATTCGCTCGCGGGCAAGCGTCGCATCTCGCTGAAGGAATTGGCGGCACAACCCTGGATGATGCCGCGCCACTCCGATTTTTTTCGCGCGCGGATCGAGGCGATGTTCACCCGCGCCGGCATCACACCGCCGAGCCCGGTGATCGAATATTCCTCGATCATCGGCTCGGCGCGTTTTCTGATCGAGCGGCGGGATCTGGTCTGTGCCTATTACGACACGTTCATCGACGCCGTGCTCGTCGACGAGCGGCTGGCACGACTGCATGTGCCGGGTATCTCGTGGAGGGCATCGTCGAGCGTCATCTACCGGCGCGATACCCCGCTATCGCCCGCGGCGGCAAAACTCCTCGAAGCCGTGCGCGCGGTCTGCGCGGAGCATGTACGGCGTTAGTGGGGATTGCGGGCGGCGGCTTATCCTGCGATTTTCGATGGCGCGCCTGGCAAGGGAGCGCAAGACCAGCCGATTGTGTGGGGGAGTAGCGCGTGGATCTGGAATTTCGCTATTTGCGCGATTTTCTTACCATCGTCGAAAGCGGCTCGCTCGGCGATGCCGCCCGCCGCCTGAAGACCAGCCAGCCGACGTTGACGCGCAGCGTCAAGCTGCTGGAGCAGAGCGTCGGCGGCGCGGTGTTCGATCGAACGCCGCAGGGCATGCGACCGACGGCGCTCGGCCGTGCGTTGGAGCGGCGCGCCCGCCTCATCCTCGGCGAACTCGGCAGCACGCAGCGCGAGATCAACGAGCTGGTCGAGGGACGACGGGGCCGTGTCGTGATTGGCACCGGCCCGGTCTTCGGTTCGGTGATCCTGCCGCGCGCCATCGCGCGCTTTCAGGTGAAGCATCCGCGCGTCGATGTTTGCGTCATCCAGGGCCTGATGCGCGAGACGTTGCCCGGCGTGATTGCGGGCGACATCGATTGCACTTTTCATTCGGGGCCAGCCGCGTTGGACAACCAGGAGCTGGCGCATCGCGTCCTGCTGCGCGGCCAAAGCCTCTCAGCCGTCGCGCGCCGCGATCATCCCCTCGCGGGCAAGAAGCGCATCTCCCTGGCGGCGATCGCGAGCCAGCCTTGGCTCTTGCCGCGGCAGCCGGATTACTTGCGCTCGCGCTTCGATCAGCTTTTTCAGCGTGCCGGGCTCACACCACCGTCGCCGCTCATCGAATACAATTCGATCACCAACGCGCCGCTCTTCCTGCGCGAGAACAAGCTGCTGATCACCTTCGTCGTCAGCACGATGATCGACGAGATGGTCAAAAATCGCGCGCTGGTGCGGCTCGACGTGCCAGACTTCCGTTGGCGTGCCGATTCGAGCGTGATCTTCCGCCGCGGCGTGCCGCTGCCGCCGGCGGCGGCGCTGTTACTCGATCACGTCCGCGCCGTTTGCGACGAGTACATGCGGCGCTGATCAGGCCGCTCAGGTCGCGAGCAAATCCTGCTTGGTGCCTTCGAGCACCAGGCAGGTGAGCGTCCCGCTGGCGAAGGCGCCGGTATCGATGCCGATGCGGTTCGGCTGGAAATCGGGCTGGCGCGTGATGCTGTGGCCATGCACCACGCATCTGTCGAATTCCTCCTGGCTCTTGAGGAATTCCTCGCGGATCCAGAGGAGATCTTCCTCGCGCTGCTCCTCGAGCGGCACGCCGGGACGGATGCCGGCATGCACGAAGAGGTAATCGCCCTCAATACGATAGGGTTCGAGCTTGGCGAGGAAATCGAGATGCGCGGCCGGCAGCTTCTGCGCCAGCTCCTTGCGCGCGCGATTCACTTCGCTTTCCTCGGTCGCGGGATCGGGCGGCTTGACGCCATAGCTGACCATGGTCGCGACGCCGCCATAGGCGACCCAGAACAGCGCGTTCGACCCGTCGGCGAGAAAGCGCAGCATGCCGTCCTCGTGATTGCCCTTGAGGAAGACATGCTCGAAGCCGGGCAGCGGATCGTTCACGAGCAGCTCGATCACGGCGCGCGAATCGAAGCCGCGATCGATATAGTCGCCCAGATAGACGAGGCATTTGCGCTCGATCGGATGCGCGTCGGCATGCTCGCGGATCGCCTCGCGCAGCAGCCGCAGCGGCACCAGCGAGCCATGGATGTCGCCGATCGCATAGACCCGCGTGCCGGCCGGAACGGCGCGCGAATTCGGCTCGATCTTGCGTTTCGGCTGGCCGAAGAGGCGAGACTTCATGGCGGGGACTATGCCCTGAATAAAACGGCAAGAAAACGGCGGAATACCGGTCGGGCTACAACCCTCTTACAACGCTTTTCGGAGGGTTAGGTTGTAGCGACAAGCCCCCGTGAGGGGATGGGCCCCCGTCGGCAGCGGATCGACGCCGTGAAAGACCCTGCGCGCCGGCCCGCCCCAGACGACGACATCGCCGCTCTCGAGCCGTAGCCGCTTGGGCCGGTCGCTGCGTTTGAGGCCACCGAAGAGAAAGGTCGCGGGCAGGCCCAATGAGATCGAGACGATCGGCTGCGTGAAATCGCGCTCGTCCTTATCCTGATGCAGCGACATGCGCGCACCCGGCTCGTAGCGGTTGATGAGACAGGCATCGGGCGCGAAATCCGCAAAACCGGCTGCGGTGGCGGCGCGCGCCGCAAGATCGGTAAAGACCGGGGGCATTGCGGGCCAGGGTTTCTCGCTCACCGGATCGGTCTCGGCATAGCGATAGCCGCGGCGGTCGGTGAGCCAGCCCGCCGTGCCGCAATTCGTCATGGCGACCGACATGGTAAAGCCGCCCGGCGTGGTCATGTTGCGGAACGGTGCGGCGGCGGCAATGCGCTCGATCGCGCGCAGCAGCGCATCTGCCTCGCCGCCGACGAAGCCGCGCAGCCAGAGCGCGCCCGGCATGATGGTTTCGCCTGGCTCGCCGGGAAACAGCGCGGCGGTCGCGCTATCGGTGCGGCGGCTCATTTCGCGTCGTGAAAGATCACGCCGAGCGTCATTCGCGCACCCGAGCGCAGGTTGCTGACGCCATGGCGCATGCCGACGCGGGTATAGCCGCGCGCCGATGACACCGGCCGCTGATTGACCGCGAAGATCACCGCATCGCCCTGGCCGAGCGGCACGACCTCGGCGCGCGATTGCATGCGGGCGCGCTGCTCGACGAGGACGAACTCGCCGCCGGTGAAATCGCGCTCGGGCCGCGCCAGCAGCACGGTCGCCTGCACGGGGAACACATGCTCGCCATAGAGATCCTGATGCAGGCGGTTGTAGTCGCCCGCGCCATAGCGCAGCAGCAACGGCGTCGGCCGATTCTGGCCGGCGCGATGGCAGCGCGCGAGGAAGGCGGCGTGATCGGGCGGAAAGCGCACATCGTTACGCATCGCCTCATGCCAGCGATTAGCGATCGGGGCGAGCAGCGGATAGAGCGCGGTCCGCAGCGCGGCGACGAGCGGCGGCAGCGGATAGGCAAAATATTGATATTCGCCTTGGCCGTAGCCGTGCCGCGCCATCACCACCCGGCTGCGGAAGCGCGCCCGGTCGTCATACTGCGCGGCGAGTCCCGCGCATTCTTCCGGCGCGAGCAGCGCCGGCAGCACGGCGTAGCCGCCGGCATCGAGCGATGCCGCGAGGTTCGCCGCATCGAGCGCCGCGATCCGCGCCGCGACATCGTGCTCTTGCGCTTCGTGCCGGCGGGCTGTCGCCGTCACGCGCGGGCCTCGCGATCGAGCAAGGCGCGCTTGCGCGCGATACCCCAGCGGTAGCCCGAGAGCGCGCCGTCATTGCGCAGCACGCGATGGCAGGGGATCGCGACGGCCAGCGTATTGGCGGCGCAGGCGCTGGCGACCGCGCGCACCGCGCTCGGCATGCCGAGACGCTTGGCGAGCTCGCTGTAGCTCAGCGTCTTGCCGGCGGGAATGCGCGCGAGCGCCGTCCAGACGCGCTGCTGGAACGCCGTGCCGCGGATGTCGAGCGGCAGATCGGCGCGCGTGCCCGGGTGTTCGACCAAGCCGACGGTTTTCGCGACCAGCTTTTCGAAGTCGCGGTCGCCGCCGATCAGCTCGGCCTTCGGGAAACGATCCTGCAGCTCGCGCAGCAATTCTTCGGGATCGTCGCCTAATGAGATCGCGCAGACGCCGCGCTCGGTCGCCGCGACCAGGATCGCGCCGAGCGAGCATTGCCCGATGGCGAAGCGGATCACCGCATCCTTGCCGCCGGCGCGGAAAGCCTTCGGGCGCATGCCGAGCATCGGCGCCGTCGCGGCGTAGAAGCGTCCGCTCGAATTGAAGCCGGCGCCGTAAGCCGCCTCGGTCACCGTGTCGCTGCGTTGCAGCTCGCTGCGCAGCCGCTCGCCGCGCCGACCCGCGGCATAGGCTTTCGGCGTGACACCGGTTGCTGCCTTGAAGACGCGGTGGAAATGGAAGCGGCTCATTCCGGCCACCTCGGCGAGGGCTTCGAGGCTCGGCTCGTTCTCCGCTGTTTCGATCATGCGGCAGGCATTGGCGATCATCGCCGTCTGCTCGGCGCCCGGCGTCGGCGCATCGGGACGGCAACGCTTGCAGGCGCGGAAGCCGGCGTGGCGTGCCGCTTCGCGGCTCTCGTAGAACGCAACATTCGCGCGAAGAGGCCGGCGGGCGCCGCAGGACGGGCGGCAGTAAACGCCGGTGGTGCGCACGGCATAGAAGAAAGCGCCGTCCGCCGCCGCGTCGCGGGTGCAGAGCGCGCGCCAGCGCTCGTCATCGCTCGCAAAGCGCGGCCGCGCGGTCGCGGGGCTGTGGGTCATGGCTTCGATCATAGCATTCTCCTGATATTGGGGCGAAAACCCGATGCACCATACTTGGCCATCCGGCCCGCCCGAACACTCCGGGCCTTGCGGTCGAATTCGGTTATTTGCCGGGCGTGACGCGCCGGCCCGGGAGGGCTAGAATCCACCCATCGGCGCCCTGTCGCGCGATTGGAGGAAATAATGGGCAAGCTTCGGCATCTGGCGGTCATCGTGAAGGATCTCGAAGCGTCGTGCCGCTTCTACGAGAAATGCTTCGACATGAAGCGCGCCTTCCAGAACGGCACGCACGCGGTCTATCTGACCGACGGGGTGATGAACCTCGCGGTGCTGAGCTACGATTCGGTAAACCGGCCCGGCTCGCCGACCGCGGATGGCCGGATGGGCATCCACCATTTCGGCTTCGTGGTCGACGATCTCAAGGACTCGCAGGCCGTGATCGAGGAATCGGGCGGGCAATACGCGATGGATTTCGGGGACCCCGGTGGCCTGAATTTCGAGCGCAAATTCCTCGATCCCGAAGGCAACCTCTTCGACATC
>DATNGE010000106.1:0-7161 GCA_035606035.1 Allostellaceae bacterium | reverse complement strand
CGCGAGACCAGCACCTGCGCGAACGGCGCGTGATGGCCCTGGCCATAATCGAGCGTACCGGTGACGATGGTGACGCCGCCATCCTTGTCGAAGCGGATGCCGCCCATCTCCTTGCCTTGCGGCGCGGTCACCTCGAGATAGGAGCCGATGCCGCGGCCGCGGATCTTGCCGCGCTTGCGGCTCTCCGCCTTGCGCTGCTCGAAGCCCTGCCAGTCCGATGATTTGAGCGCGTGATCGAACACGGCGCGGAAATCGCCGCTGTCGTAGTTCATGTCGGAAGGCGCTTTGTAAGGGATCGCGCTCGGCGGGATGTGGTTGCGGCGACGCAGCTCGAGCTTGTCGATGCCGATCTCGGCCGCCGCCGCGTCGAGCAGCCGCTCCATATAGTAATTGCCCTCAGGACGGCCGGCGCCGCGATAAGCGCCGACCGGCGTCGAATTGGTGTAGACGCCTTTGGTGTTCACCTCGAGCAGCGGCGTCTTATAGACGCCGACGACGTTCTTCACCGCGTTGACGGTGTAGGGCAGCGGCACGATCGGATAGGCGCCGGCATTGCCGGTGCCGGTCAGGCGCACTGCGAGGATGTTGCCGTCCTTGTCGAAGGCGCCTTCGATCGTCTGTGCATGATCGCGGCCGTGGTGATCGGAGACAAAGCTGTCGGAGCGCTCATCATTCCATTTGACCGGCCGGCCGACCGCTTTCGCCGCGAAGAGCACGAGCACATTCTCGGGGAAGACCTGGCTCTTCATGCCGAAAGAGCCGCCGACATTATGCGTCAGCACATGCATCTTGTCGGGCGTCGTGCCGAGCGTGGCGGCGGTGCCGCCCTTCATGCCGAAGACGCCCTGGCTGCAAACCGTCAGCGTGTATTTGCCCGAGCCTGCATCGTATTGCCCGACCGCGGCGCGCGGCTCGATCGGGTTGATGACGATGCGATTGCTGACCAGCGACAGCTTCGTCACATGCGCCGCCGTGGCGAAAGCCTCGGCGACCTTGGCGCTGTCGCCCCAATGGTAATCGACCGCGACATTGCCCGGCACTGTGTCATGCACCTGCGGCGCGCCGGCGGCGAGCGCCGTCGCCGGCGTCGGGGCCGCCGGCAACGGATCGATCTCGATCACGACCGCTTCCGCCGCGTCCTTCGCCTGCGCCGGCGTCTCGGCGACGACCAGCGCCACCGCCTCGCCGCTGAAGCGCACTTTCCCGGCCGCGAGCACTGGGCGCGGCGGCGTCAGCCACGGCTTGCCATCGCGCCCCTGCACCATCATGCCGCATTTGATCGGATTGACGCCGGCGGCGGCGAGATCAGCCGCGCTATAGGCGCCGAGCACGCCCGGCTGCTTGCACGCCGCCGCGACATCGACCTTCCGGATCGTGCCATGGGCGTGGCGGCTGCGCACGACATAGGCATGCGCTTGGCCGGCGACGTTGACATCGTCGGTATAGCGCCCCTCACCTTTCAGGAGCTTCGGGTCCTCGACCCGCAGCACCGGCTGGCCGACGCCGAATTGCTCCAGCGCCAGCGCGTTCTCGTCCATCCGATTATCCATGGAGTCTCGCCTCAAACCTTGAATTTGTTGAGTGTCCGATAGCGGCTAACCGCGCGCGTCTCAAGCCCTCACGCGACGAGCTGTTCGACGCTGCCGTCGGCTTTGCGGCCTTGTACGCGGTATTGGCCGATCTTCTCGTAGAGCGGCCAGTCGGAGACGGCGTAGAGCACGGCGTCGCTCTTGCCGGTGTTGATGTGGCGCCGCCAGACGAAATTCGGCGCGACGATGATGTCGTTGCGCTCCCAATCGAAACGCTGGCCGCCGATCTCGGTCACGCCGCTGCCTTCGAGCACGATATAGAAGACATTCGCGGTCTCGCGCTTCCAGCGCGTCTCCTCGCCCGGACGGATGAGCTGCGCCGAATAGTCGAGTGTCGTGAAGACGGGCTGGCCGTTGGCCGGATTGACGAAGCGCAAGGTGATGCCTTCGTAAGGATCGCCGGTCTCGCCCCGCAACGCGTCGAGCGTCGCGCGGATATCCTTGGCGCGATATTGGAAGACCGGCCCGACATTCTGGCCAAAGCCGCGCTGATGCGAGACGAAAGCCGGTAAGAGCCCCCCCTTGCCGTACAGCTTTTGCGAATAGCCGGGCTCGAGCGTCGGCTGTTGCGCGCGCGCATTGCTCATCTTCGGCCCGGTGTAGTGATCGTCGAGCCAGTTGCAGTCGAGGAATTCTAAGAGCGGGAAATCGAGGATGTCGGCCCAGACCACCGGTTTCGCGTCGTCGTTGCCGTGATCGTGCCAGGTGCCGTTCGGCGTCAGGATGAGATCGCCGCGCTCGGCGATGCAGCGCTCGCCTTCGATCGTCGTGTAGCCGCCCTTCTCGGACAAAATCGTGCGGCTGGCATTGGGTGCATGGACATGCACTGGCGCGACGTCGCCGGGATTGTAGATCGAGATCGCGCAGCGGATCGTCGACGTCACCTGCAAGCGGCCGCCGAGACCAGGATTGGTCAACAGGAATTGCTGCCGGTCGGCGAATTCGATCGGCGGCACGTCGGCGTCCTTGGCGATGCTCGCGATCTTGTCGAGATAGGGCGAGATCTCCTTCCAGCGCCAGCGATGCGGCAGTGCCTTCATCTGATTGGCGCCGACGCGGCCGCTCGCGAGCTGGCCGCCGACATCGTGACCGGTCTCGCGGAACCACGGCCGCTGCGATGGCGCGTTCGCCTGCGTCCGGAGCCAGATGCTGTATTTCCCGGCATCGGCATTGAGGCGCTCCATCGCTTCGCGCGCGCCTTCAGGCAGAGCTTTCGCTTTTTGCTCGGTTTCGGTGATCGCCATGTCGCTTCTCCTCGCAACCCAAGCATAGTACGCCGGGCCGGGTGGGCGAAACCCTACCCGCTGAAGTCCTTGGGCCGCGAAGGCTTTTCCCCGGCCGGCATTGATGCCATGATGCCGCCAGACCGTGTTCGAGGGAGACGACGCCGATGAAGTTCCATTGGTTCCATCTGATGCCCTATCCGCAGCTGCCGGAGAACTTCAAGACGGATTACCGCTCGGTTTGGGTCGATGTGCCCTCGAGCCTCTTCGATCCGAAGGTCGGGCATCGAGCCTATAATGAATATCTCGACGAGCTCGAATATGCCGAGAGCGTCGGTTTCGACGGCATCTGCGTCAACGAGCATCACCAGAACGCCTATGGGCTGATGCCTTCGCCCAATCTCATCGCGGCGTCGCTGGCGCGGCGCACCTCCACGGCCAAGCTCGTGGTGATGGGCAATTCGGTCGCGCTCTACGATCCGCCGACCCGCGTCGCCGAGGAGATGGCGATGCTCGATTGTATCTCGGGCGGGCGTCTTGTCGCCGGCTTTCCCGTCGGGACGCCGTTCGACACGGTCTATGCCTATGGCAAATCGCCGGCGACCTTGCGCGACAAATATTACGAGGGCTGCAAGCTCGTGCTGCGCGCGTGGACCGAGCCCGAACCTTTCGCCTTCAACGGCAAATACACGCAGCTGCGCTACGTCAATGTGTGGCCGCGGCCCGTCCAGAAGCCGCATCCGCCGGTCTGGATCCCGGGCGGCGGCAGCGTGGAGACGTGGGATTGGTGCGTCGACAACGACTTCCTCTACGCGAACCTCTCCTATTTCGGCTACATCCAAGGCCAGAAGGTGAATGACGGCTATTGGGCGACGGTCGAAAAGAAAGGCAAGGAGAAGAATCCCTATCGCTGCGGCTTCCTGCAATTCATCGCCGTGGCGCGCGACGATGCCGAGGCGGAGAAGCTTTATTCCGGGCCCGCCAGCTATTTCTATTCGCGCTGCCTCCATGTCTATCCGGGTTTCGCGCAGCCGGCGGGTTACACCTCGATCGCGACGATGCGCGCCGGCATCGAGAGCATGGTGGCGCGCGCCGCCAATCGCATGGCGGTCGAAGAGCTCACCTGGAAAGAGATGATCACGCGCGGCTATGTCGTTGCCGGCAGCCCCGAAAGCGTGCGGCAGCAGCTCGAGGTGCTGGCCGACAAGATGCATGTCGGCCATCTCATGGTGCTGTGCCAATATGGCGACATGTCCAAAGAAGTGACGATGTACAACACGACGCTCTTCGCCAAGGAAGTGATGCCGAAGCTGCGCTACAAATTCAGCGAGTACGAGGATAAATGGTGGCCGTCGACCGGGCTCGCCGAACCCGCGACGCCGGCACCGCTGACGGCCGTGGTCTGAGGCAATCAATGCTCACGAGTGAGACTTTACGGCTGAAGAACGGCCGGAGCTGGCACGTCGCGAGCGGCGGATCGGGCACGCCGCTTTTATGGCTGCATGGTTTGAGCGGCGTTCAGAAGAGCGACCCGCTGGTCGCCGCCTTGGAGCGCAAGCACCGCGTCATCGCGCCGTTGGCGCCGGGCTTCAGCGATCTCGCCGAAATCGACGAGATCGGCAATATCCACGAGCTCGCGCTCGATTACGACGATCTGCTCGAGCATCTCCGCTTCGAAGGTGGAATCATCATCGGGCATTCCTTCGGCGCGATGATGGCGGCGGAGATCGCGGCGCATTTCCCGCGCCGCGCCAAGAAGCTCGTGCTCTTGGCGCCGGTCGGGCTCTGGAACGAGAAATACCCCGGCCGCGACGTCTTTGCCGAGCCCTTCGCCGCGGTCGAATCCTTTCTCTGGCACGATAAGGCGGCGCGCGAGGCTTTGATGGCTCGACGCTCCAATGAGGAGGGACCGGTGAACGACGCCGAGCGTCTGATCGCCGTCGCGCAGAGCCTCACCGCAGTGACGAAATTCGTCTGGCCGCTGCCGGAGAAGGGTTTGCGGAAGCGGCTGCCGCGCATCGCGGCCCAGACCCTCGCGGTGTTCGGCGCCGAGGACACCTTCATCTCGCCGCGCTATGCGGATGATTTCAAGCGCGGCCTGCCGCAAGTCCAGACAGCGGTCGTTAAAGGCGCCGGCCATATGCTGCCCTATGAGCGGACCGAGGAAGTCGCCGGGCTGATCGAGAAGTTTTTGGCGGCATAGCGAGCACCATGGGTGTTTCACCCCCCTCCCTTTCCCTCCCCCTCAAGGGGGGAGGCGCGCATCCTCAAACCCCTTCCCCCTTGAAGGGGGAAGGTTGGGAAGGGGGTGAGAGGCGTCATAATCGAATCAGGGGGACGTGATGCCGCTGCATCCTTACGTCGCGCAAATGCTCGAGATGATGCGGGCATCGCCATGGAAGGGCGTCGCGGCGGCGACGCCGGCGGAAGCGCGCCAATTCCTCGCCGCGCGCGCGGCGCAAGCCGGCGCGCCGCCCGAGATCGGCGCATCGACCGAGGTCGAAATCCCGACGCGCTCGGGCGCGATCAGGGGCCGCGTGCTGATGCCGAAGGACGGCAAGCCGACAAGCCTCGTCGTCTTCTATCACGGCGGCGGCTGGGTGATCGGCAGCATCGACGAATGCGAGTTCATCGCGCGCTTCATGATCGAGCGCACGAATTGCGCGGCGGTGCTCGTCGATTATCGCTTGGCGCCCGAGCATCCCTACCCCACGCCCCTCGAGGATAGCTGGGACGGCCTCGTCTGGTCCGCGAAAGAAGCCGAGCGGTTGAAGGTGCCGCTGATCGTCGCCGGCGATAGCGCCGGCGGCAATCTCGCGACGGTCTGCGCGATGCTGGCCCGCGACCGCGGCGGGCCCAAGATCGCGCTGCAGATCCTGATCTATCCGGTCTGCGATTGCGACATGGACACGCCATCCTATCGCGAGAACGGCAAGGGCTATGTCCTGACCGTAGCGGATATGAACTGGTTCTACGACCATTATCTCAAAGGCGATAAGGAGAAGCGTGCCGATCCGCTGATCTCGCCGCTCCGGGCGCTGCGGCTCGAAGGTCTGCCGCCGGCGCTGATCATGAGCGCGGAATATGACGTGCTGCGTGACGAAGCAGAGATCTACGGCAAGCGCCTCGCCGCCGCCGGCGTCAAAGTCTGGATCAAGCGCTATCGCGGCATGACGCATGGCTTCGTGCGGCTGCAGAATTTCGTCGATGTCGCGCGAACAGGCATGGACGACATCGCCACGGCGATGGCCGAGACGACGGGGCGCAAAGCATGAGCGACAACGGCGCCGACGCGTATGATTACATCATCGTCGGTGCCGGCTCGGCAGGTTGCGTCCTCGCCAACCGCCTGACCGCCGATCCGAAGATTCGCGTGCTGCTGCTCGAGGAAGGACCGGCGGACAATTCGATCTTCATCCGCATGCCGGCGGGCAATTACCGCGTCATCCCAACCGAGCGCACCTTCAAATATATGAGCGAGCCCGATCCCAAGGTGAACGGGCGCCGGCTCTTCGTGCCGCAAGGCCGCACCCTTGGCGGCGGCAGCTCGGTCAACGGCATGGTCTATATCCGCGGCCAGAAAGAGGATTACGACGGCTGGGCCGCGATGGGCGCGAGCGGCTGGTCCTACGAAGACGTGCTGCCGTTCTTTTGCAAGGCCGAGGGCAACGCCACCTTGTCCGGCCGCTATCACGGCACCGAAGGGCCGCTGAAGGTCGACGATCTGCGCTATCACCACCCGCTGACCGAAGCTTGCCTGCGCGCGGCGCAAGAGACCGGGGACGGCCGCAACCGGCAGATCCCATACAATTACGATTTCAACGGCGAGAGCCAGGAAGGCGTCGGCTTCCATCAGGTGACGCAGCACAAGGGCGAGCGCGCCAGCACCGCGCGCTGCTATCTGCGCGAAGCCGAGCAGCGTCCGAACCTCACCGTGGCGACCGAAGCGCTTGTCGACCGCGTGCTGATCGCAGAGCGCCGCGCGCGCGGCGTCGCCTATCGCAGCAACGCCGACGGCGCGGTCGAAGCGACAGCGGGGCGCGAGGTCATCGTCACCGCAGGTGCGATCGCGACGCCGACCGTGCTGATGCGCTCAGGCCTCGGGCCGGCCGCGCATTTGCATGAACACGGCATCGAGGTGATCCTCGACAGGCCCGCTGTCGGCGCGAATTTCCAGGATCACCTCTCGGTGCCGATCCATGGCCGCTGCAAGGATCCGATCAGCATCCTTGGCGAGGACAAGGGTCTCAAAGGCCTCAAGCACTTCCTGCAATGGTATTTCTTCCGCACCGGCATCGTGACCAGCAATGTCGTCGAGGGCGGCGGCTTCCTCGATCTCGATGGCGACG
>DATNGE010000105.1:0-6811 GCA_035606035.1 Allostellaceae bacterium | reverse complement strand
TGCTTCTCGCGCTCCGAGGGCAGCGGATGCCGCACCAGCTCCCAGCCATTGAGCGTCGTGAAATAGGCGACATCGGTCGGATGATCGGGCGGCAGCCCGACCCGGCGCAGCATCTTGGCGAGACCGAGACGCCGGTAGTGCTCCATCGTCCGCGCGTTATGCGTGTTGCCCTTGGGATGCCAGCGCGAGCTCGGCTCGGTATTGATCAGGATCGAGCGCACGCCATGCGCGGCGAGGTTCAGCGCCAGCACCATGCCGACCGGGCCGCCGCCGATGATCGCGATCGGGGTCGCCGTCATCGCTGGACCTTAAGAGGCGAAAGCCGGATCGAGCCGCTCGGCGAGCCGCTTCCAATAAGGCCAGGACATGTCCTCGCGCGGTCCGTTGCGGCCGCCGGACATCTGCGCCTTGGTATGCTCCTGCAGCGCTTGCGGTATCGGCCTGAGCTTGCCGCCCGTCGCCATCACCCGCTCTTGCAAGGTGCAGGCATCGATCAGCGCGCGCATATAGCCGAAGGCTTCGCCGATCGAAGCGCCGACGCTCAAGAGCCCGTGATTGGTCATGATCAGCGTGTGCTTGCTGCCGAGATCCTTGAGGATGCGCGGCACTTCGTCATCGACCCGCGCCAAGCCTTCGAAAGCGTGATAGCCGACTTCGCCATGCAAGGCGCAACCGCCCTGATTGTAGACGACGAGCCCTTCCTCGAGCGAGCCGATGACCGCGCCGGCCGCGGCGTGCACATGCAGCACGCAATTGATATCGGACCGCGCTTTGAGGATGCCGCTGTGGAAGTTGAATCCCGCCGGCGCCAGCTTCACGCCCGCATGGCTCGCGATGCGGCCTGCGTAATCGGCGGTCGCGAGCGCGGAGGCCGTGATCTCGTCCCAGCCGAGGCCGAGCGGATTCATCAGGAACGTATCCGTCCCGGGCAGGCGCAGGGTGATGTGGTTGAGCGTATCGTAATTCCAGCCGAGATGATGCGCGATGCGAAACGCCGCCGCGAGCTCGATGCGCAAACTCTTCTCGGTCTCGACGACCTCGCGCGGCAACGCTTTGCCGCCGATCCGCGCCAGCGCGTCATTGCCCATGATGTCGCCTCCCCGTTGTGTCCGGCCCGATGTTAGCACGCGAATTGCAAGCCGGCGCAGGCTTTCCAAAACGCGTCATTGCGAGCGAAGCGAAGCAATCCAGTCTGAATCAGCAACTGGATTGCTTCGCCCTGAAGGGCTCGCAATGACGAGGCAGGAGGCGGCGCGCCCCTACTCCACCGTCACGCTCTTGGCGAGGTTGCGCGGCTGGTCGACATCGGTGCCTTTGGCGACCGCGACGTGATAGGCGAGGAGCTGCGCCGGGATCGCATAGAGCAGCGGCGTGACGAACGAATCGCAGTGCGGCACTTCGATCGCCTCGGTGAGCTGACCGTCCAAGCGCGCAAGGCCCTCCTTATCGGAGATCGCGACCACCTTGCCGCCGCGTGCCAGCACTTCCTGTACGTTGGAGAGCGTCTTGTCGAAGAGCTCGTCGCGCGGCATCAGCACGACGATCGGCACCTTGTCGTCGATAAGGGCGATCGGCCCGTGCTTCATCTCGCCGGCGGCATAGCCTTCGGCGTGGATATAAGAGATTTCCTTGAGCTTCAGCGCGCCTTCGAGCGCCAAGGGGAACGACGTGCCGCGGCCGAGATAAAGAACGTCGCGCGCCTCGGCGAACCACGCCGCCATTTTCTCGATCCGCTGGTCGTGGTTGAGCACATCGCTGGCGCGCGAGGGGACTTCGGTGAGCGCGGTCGAGAGCGCGGCCTCGCGCTCCTTGTTGATCTTGCCGCGCGCCCGCGCCAGCGCGATGGCGAGGCAGGCGAGCACGACGAGCTGCGTCGTGAAGGCTTTGGTCGAGGCGACGCCGATCTCGGGTCCGGCGAGCGTCGCCAGCACCGCATCGGCCTCGCGCGCGATCGAGCTTTCCGGCTGGTTCACCACGGCGACGATGCGCTGCTGCTGCGCCTTGGCATAACGCAGCGCCGCCAGCGTGTCCGCGGTCTCGCCGCTTTGAGATATGAACAGCGCGAGGCCTCCTCGCTGCATGTCGGGCGAGCGGTAGCGGAATTCCGAGGCGATATCGACATCGCAGGGCACGCGCGCGATCTGCTCGATCCAATATTTGGCGATGAGACCGGCGTGGTAGGAGGTGCCGCAAGCGATGATCGTCGCGCGCTCGATGCCGGCGAGATCGAAAGGCAGATGCGGCAGATGCACGCTGCGCGTCACCGGGTTGAAATGCGCCATCAACGTGTCGCCGATCACCGCCGGCTGCTCGAAGATCTCCTTCTTCATGAAATGGCGGTGATTGCCCTTGCCGATCGCCGCGCCCGTCAGCGATGTCTCTTTGATCTCGCGCTGCGCCGGCTTGCCGGCGGCGTCGTAGATCGACGCGCCCGCGGCGCGCACCACCGCCCAATCGCCTTCCTCGAGATAGACGATGCGGCGCGTCAGCGGCGCCAGCGCCAGCGCGTCGCTGCCGATGAACATCTCGCCCTCGCCATAGCCGATGGCGAGCGGCGAGCCGCGGCGCGCGCAGATGAGGAGATCGTCATGTCCCGCAAAGAGCATCGCCAGCGCGAAGGCGCCGTCGAGCCGCGACAGCGTCTTCGCGACCGCCTGCTCGGGCGCCAGCCCGTCGCGCAAATAGCGCGTCACCATCAGCGCGACGACCTCGGTATCGGTCTGGCTCTCGAAGGTGAAGCCGAGGCCGGTGAGCTCGGCCTTCAGCGCCTGGAAATTCTCGATGATGCCGTTATGGACGACGGCGACCTCGCGCGTCGCGATCGGATGCGCGTTGCGCTCCGCCGGAACGCCATGCGTCGCCCAGCGCGTATGGCCGATGCCGATCTTGCCCTCGACCGGCTGGCGGTCGATCAGCGTCGCGAGCGCGGCGAGCTTGCCCTCGGCGCGGCGGCGCTCGATCGCGCCGTCGACCAGGGTCGCGATGCCCGCGGAATCATAACCGCGATATTCCAGGCGCCGCAGCCCATCGATGAGCAGCGGCGCCACTTCCTGTCGCCCGATGATGCCGACGATGCCGCACATTGCTCGCGCTCTACCGCTTCTTTTTCTTCGAATTCGTGGCGCGCTTTTGCGCTTTCCACGCCGCGGCGCGGCCTTCTTTCACGACCTGGCGCCCGCGACCGAGCGCCAGCGCATCGGCCGGCACGTCCTCGGTGATCACCGAGCCGGCGCCGATCATCGCGCCGTCGCCGATCTTGACCGGCGCGACGAGCGAGGAATTCGTGCCGACGAACACGTCCTTGCCGATCTCGGTCACATGCTTGTCGATGCCGTCGTAATTGCAAGTGATGGTGCCGGCACCGATATTCGTGCCCGCGCCGACCGATGCGTCGCCGAGATAAGCGAGATGATTGGCTTTGACGCCCGTCGCCAGCTTGGCGTTCTTCACCTCGACGAAATTGCCGATATGAACATCGTCCGCAAGCTGCGCCCCGGGGCGCAGCCTGGCAAAAGGTCCCAAGATCGCGCGATCGCCGACGGTGGCGCCGGCGACATGGCAGAAAGCCGGGATCTCGACGCCTTCGCCGATCGCGACCTCTGGACCAAACACAACGAAGGGCCCGACGACGCAATCGCGCCCGAGCTTGGTGTCGGCCGAAAGGAACACCGTCTCGGGCGCGGTGAACGTGACGCCTTCGGCCATGTGGTGCGCGCGCAGGCGGCGCTGCATCACCGCTTCGGCCGCGGCAAGCTCGGCACGGGAATTGACGCCCATCATTTCGTCGAGCGGCGCCTCGAGCGCGGCGCAAGCAAGACCCCGCGCGCGCGCGATGCCGACGATGTCGGTGAGATAATATTCATGCTTGGCGTTGCTGTTGCCGACCGCGTCGAGCAGCGGCCAGAGGTGCTGGCCGTCGATCGCCATGACGCCCGAATTGCAGAGCACGATCTTGCGCTGTGCCTCGCTCGCGTCCTTCGCCTCGACGATCGCCTCGAGCGCGTTATCCTTGCCGAGCACCAGCCGGCCATAGCCGCCCGGCTCTGGTGGCCGCATGCCGATCACCGCGACCGCCGCGTCGGCGCGCTGCCGCTCGGCGAGCAATTTAGCGAGCGTCTCTGAAGAGACGAGCGGCGTGTCGCCATAGAGCACCAGCACATCGCCGGCAAAACCATCGAGCGCACTGCGCGCCGCCCGCACCGCGTCGCCGGTGCCGCGCTGCAGCGCCTGGACCACGGTCGGCACAGGCGCAATGGCATCGGCCACCGGTTCCATCCCCGGCCCGATGACCGCCATCATGCGTTCCGGCTTCAGCGCCTCGGCCGCGGCCAAGGCATGGCCGATCATCGGCCGGTTGGCGATCTGGTGCAGGACCTTGGGATGCGCCGACTTCATGCGCGTCCCCTGTCCCGCCGCGAGAATGAGGACAGCGAGCGGCCTGTTCATGGGGTCGGGGCGGTCATTCGATCGGCTGGGACGAGCGGCATGTCATGGCGCTAAGCGTTAACATAGCATGCTGCCGCTGATCGGTAAAAATTGATTAAAAATCATGAAGATATTTCCAGCCTTTATGGGCTCCGGCGCGCCCGACGAGGCCGGGGAACAGGGGCCGGTGCGGCCGGTTGAGTCGGAAGAGCAACTGCTTGGAGGCAGCCATGGCCAAAGCCAGCAAGAAGCATTTCGGCCCCGGCGCGCAAGGCCCGCATAGCGGCGGCGGGGCCATGACCGATCTGCCGGACGACATGCTCGGCGAGAACGCGGTCCTCTCGAACCGCGACAAGGCGCGTCACAGCAAGGAACGCGGTCTCGACAGCAAGGAGATCGAAACCGAGCAACGCCAGGACCATGCCGCGAATCGCTTGCCGCGTGACAAGGGCGGCCGCTCCCGTTAGGGACGCGTTCCGGGCGCGCGAACGCTCGTCTAAAATCGGGGGATGTGCGCGATGACTTTCGCGTCCCGCGATTTCGCCTTGATCGGCCATCGTGGCGCGCGCGGCCTCTTTCCCGAGAACACGCTCGAAGGCTTCACGGCGACGCTCGCGCTCGGCGTGCCGATGATCGAGCTCGATGTCGCGGTGACGGCGGACGATATCGTCGTTGTAAGCCACGACCCCCTCCTCAATCCCGACCTCACGCGCGATCGTGAAGGTCGGTGGCTCAGCGCGCCCGGGCCGCCGATCCGGCAGCTGCGTTTCGAGGCGCTGCGCGATTACGATGTCGGCCGCATCAAGCCGGGCAGCGCCTATGCGCGGCGCTTCCCAGAGCAATCGCCGCTCGATGGCGCGCGGGTTCCGACTTTGGCAGACGTGCTGGCGCTCGACTCGCGCATTCTCTGGGCGATCGAGCTCAAGACCTTTCCGCAGCATCCCGATCTGACCGCCGCGCCGGAGCGCATGGCTGATCTCGTTCTCGGCGTGGCCGAGGCGCAGAAGGCGACGGCGCGCATCATTTTGCAATCCTTCGATTGGCGCGGTCTCGATCATGTGCGGCGCCGCTATCCCGAGATCGCGCTTGCCTGGCTCACGGAGAAACAAGCCCCTCGCGCAGTATCGGCGCTGTCCCGCGTAATCGCCGCCGTGCGGGGCGCGACCAACGCGGCGCGCTGGATGCCGCAATTCGCCGAGCTCGATGCCGCACGCGTCAACGGGGCACATGCACAAGGCCTCTCCGTCATCCCCTGGGATGTGAACGATGCTGCCTCGATCGCGCGCGCGCTCGAATGGCGCGTCGACGGCATCATCACCGACCGACCCGACATCGCGCTGCGGTCGCTGCGCGCGAGGTGACGCGACAATCGATTTTGCCTTAAGCTTCCCCGGCAAAACGATGAGGGAAGCCGCGTATGCGCCGCGCGCGCCATTACGCTTGCTCGATCGCGCTCGCTCTCGCGAGCGCCGCCGCCGTTGCGGCAAATCCCGTCGCCGCTCTCGAGCCCGTCAATATCGGCTACGTCACCTCGCTGGCGAGCGCGCCGATCTTCATCGCCGAGGCCAAGGGCTATTTCCGCGACGAAGGCCTCGCCCCCGAGTTGGTGCGTTTCGATTCCGCCGCGCCGATCGCGATAGCGGTCGCCGCGGGCGATGTCGATTTCGGCTCGGCGGGCCTTAACGCCGCCTTCTTTACCCTCGCCCATCAAGGCATCCTGAAGATCATCGGCAGCGGCAATTCGGAATACAAAGGCTTCCAAGGCCTCGGCTACGTGCTCTCGAACCAGGCCTATGCCGCGGGCGTCCACCGCTTCGAGGATCTGAAGGGCCATTCCGTCGCCATCACCCAGACCGGCACGGCGCTCCATTACGCGCTCGATCTCGTCTTGAGGGAGCACGGCCTCGCGCTCGCCGATGTGCGCGTGCTGCCGCTGCAATCCAATCAGAACATCGCCTCGGCGATCACCGGCGGCCAAGCCGATGCCGCGGTGCTCAGCGGGCCGAACATCTATGCCCTCGTCAACAAGGGCAATGCGCGCCTCCTCGCCTGGTCTTCCGACGAGCTGAAGCTCAGCGCCGGCAATGCGACCTTTACGTCGGGCAAGGACGCGAATGAGCGGCAGGAAGCGGTGAAGCATTTTCTCGCCGCGTTCCGCCGCGGCGCGGCGGCCTGGACCGCGGCCTTCCTCGACGCGAGCGGCAAGCGCGCCGATCAGCCGAGCGCGCCCGAAATCATCGCCATCGCCGCCAAAGGCCTCGGCCAGAGCGAGGAGGTCGTCCGTCTCGGCCTCACCTATTTCGACCCCGAGATCCGCGTTTCGCCGCGCGACATCCAGGCCTCGCTCGATTGGTATTACGCGCAGGGCATGCTGAAGGCGCCGATG
>DATNGE010000104.1:0-9518 GCA_035606035.1 Allostellaceae bacterium | reverse complement strand
GCAAATATTTCGCCTGGCTGACTACGGATATTTGGCCGGCGAATTACTGGGCGCAGCTCGAGAATTCGATCGACTACGCGCATACCGAATTCCTGCACTGGCATTTCCATTTCAAGACGCCGGAGCGCATCAACGTCGAGGAGACGGAATACGGCGTGAAGGTCTTCGTGCCGGGTCTTTCCGATACCGCCGATCATTACGACACGATGTATCTCACGATGCCGAACACACATGAATGGGCCGGCCCGCCGGGCAAGGATCCGAGCATGGGGAATTTCGCGCGCAGCTGGCGTATCCCCTTGGACGACGAGCATCACATTCGCTTCGACTATCGCGTCTATCCGTTCGGCGACAAGAACGATCCTGCATTCCGCGAGAAGGTGGTCGGCCGCACCGGCATGCGGCCGATCGGCCAGACGGCGCAGATCTCGAACGAGATCCTCGCCGGCAGGCTCGACTTCAAGAGCATCAAAGAGAACCCCGATCTCGTGCCTGGCATGGGATTCCTGACGACGGTGCAGGATTGCGTCGTGCAAGCGAGCCTCGGGCCGATGGCGACGCGCGAGCACAAAGAGATGCTTGGCCAGACCGATCTCGCCATCGCGCATCTCCGTCGCATGTGGAAGCAGGAGCTGACCGCTTTTGCCAACGGCAAGAAGCTGCGCGATTGGAAGCGGCCGAATTCGCTCTGGAGCGCACTCGACAACGCTTGAGGGAGACGGCGGGGCCCGAACGCAAGCGGGGTTAGGCGCCGTGCAAAGCATGGCGCGCGCCCGCTGAAATTTTACGCCGCGCTCTGCCACGGGCGCGCTAGGATACTCCGATGGCCCAGTTGGCGCTGACACCCGAGATCGGCCGGTCGCGCCGGCGGCTTGCGCCGGGCACGATGCAAGCGACGCTGGTCGGCGCGCTGGTGATCGTCCTTGCGTTCCTGGTGCTCTATCCGATCCTCGCGGTCGTCATCAACAGCCTGCTGCCGTCGCGCGTCTTCCAGAGCCAGGGTTTGTCGACCTGGCGCTCGGCCTTTGCCGATACCGATGTCGTTCGGGCGATCTTCAATACGCTGAAAGTGCAATTGGGGACGCAAGGCATCTCGCTGCCGGTCGCGATCCCGATCGCCTGGCTCTTAGCCCGCACCGATCTGCCGTTCGCGCGCTGGCTCGAATTCGGCTTCTGGATCCTCTACTTCCTGCCGGCGCTCGGGGTGACGCAAGGCTGGCTCCTACTTTTCGATCCGAATTACGGCCTCGCCAATAAATGGCTGATGGATGCCGGTATCGTCCAGAATCCGCCCTTCAACCTCTACTCCTTCTGGGGCATCGTCTTCGCGCACCTGACAACGACCGCGCTCTCGGTCAAGGTGATGCTGCTGACGCCCGCCTTCCGCAATCTCGACGGCTCGATCGAGGAAGCGGCCCAGATCGCGGGCGCATCGACCCTCAAGACGCTCATCCGTATCGTCGTACCATTACTGACACCGGCGATCATCGTCGTGCTGCTGATGTCGCTGATCTACGGCCTCGGCGCTTTCGAGATCGAGCTCTTCCTCGGCGTGCCGTTCAATTTCTACGTCTACTCGACCCAGATCTATCAGCTCATCTCGCACGATCCCCCGGCTTATGCCGAAGGCGGCGTGCTCGCCTCGTCCGTACTGTTGGCGATGCTGCCGCTCATCGTGCTGCAGCGCTGGGCGGCGACGCGGCGCAGCTATGCCGTCATCTCCGGCAAATACCAGTCGCGTATCGTTCACCTCCATGCCTGGCGCTGGCCGGCGTTTCTCGTGGTTGCGACGATCGTCCTGGTGATGAGCATCCTGCCGCTCGGCTTGCTGCTCGTCGGCAGCATCATGAAGCTTTTCGGCTTCTTCGGCCTCGCCGAGATGTGGACGCTCGACCATTGGCGCGACGCTTTCGCCGATGTGACCTTCACCCAGGCTTTCTGGAACATGTTGCAGCTCGGTGCCGGCACCGCGCTCGCCGCGGCCAGCGTTTACGTCGTCGTCGCCTACTGCGCGGTGCGGCTGAAGACACGGTGGCAGGCGACGATCGACATCCTCTCCTGGCTGCCGATCTCGATTCCCGGCATCGTCTTGGGCTTTGGCTATCTCTTCATGGTGATCCAGGTGCCGGTCTTTTCGCCGATCTATGGCACCCTCTGGGTCATGATACTCGTCAGCTTCCTTTCGGCGATGACGCTCGGCGTGCAGGTTATGAAGGTGCATATGCTGCAGCTCGGCTCCGAGATCGAGGAAGCGGCGCGGCTTGCGGGCGCATCGTGGTTCGCTGCGTTCCGCCGTGTCATCCTGCCCTTGACGGCACCAGCGATCTCGGTCGTCGCGGTGCTGGTCTTCGCCGCGACCATCCGCCAGATCGGCCTCGTGATCCTGCTTTCGACAGGCGAGACGCGGCCGCTCGCCGTCCTGCAGCTGGATTTCCTTGCCGATGGCCGCCTCGGCCCGGCCGCGGTGATCGGCGTCATTATCGTGCTGATCAGTCTCGCCGCCGCGGCGCTGGTGCGGATCATCTCCGTACGCTTCGGCGTGCGCGCGAGTTAAAGCAGGAAATAGAGGAGGGTCGGCGCCGTCGCAATCGTGACAACCGTCGAGACCACGACGATGCCCGCCACCTCCTCCGGATTGTTGTGCCAGCGCAGCGCGAAGAGATAATTGAACACCGCCGCCGGCATCGAGCTTTGCATGATGATGGCGGCGCGCGCCGCACCGTGGAGGCCAAAGAGCGCCGTCACTGCGAAGCCGAGGGTCGCCCCCATGCCGATGCGTAAGAGCGAGAGCATGACGGCACGCGGGAAAGCCGCGACGCGCAACGAGCCGAGCGACACGCCGAGCATCAGCAGCATCAGCGGCACGGTGATGCTGCCGAGAAGGCTGATCGTATTGGCGACGAATTGCGGCAAGGTGAGACCTGCTTGCGTAACGGCGAGGCCCAGCGCCACGGCGTAGATGATCGGCATCTTGGCGATGGCGCGCCAGCTCATGGTCCCGGCGGCGATCGCTTGGCCTATCGTGAAATTCATCACCGAGGTGAAGCAGAGGAAGACGATCGCATAGGCGAGGCCTTCCGATCCGAAAGCATAAAGCGCGAGGGGGATGCCGAGATTGCCGGTGTTGGGGAAAGCCATCGACGGCAGATAGGTCCTGAGGCTGAGGCCGCTGAACTTCAGGACGAGTGCCGCGACGATCAGGAACCCGACGAGGATGGTGAGCGAGGCGGCGGCGGTGGCAGCAAAAGCGCCCGCCGGCACGCTCATTGTGGCGAAGGTCGAGAAGACGAGGCATGGCGTGCCGATTTCGGTGACGATCTGCGTCAGGCCCTGCGCTTCGATGCTGCGGCCGGAGCGCGTCCAGAAATAGCCGATGAGCGCGGTCAGAATGACCGGCGCGATCGCCGTCAGGATGGTTTCGATCACGCGCGCGCTTCGATGGGAGGATGAGTCATAGACCCGGCAGGAAAGTCTCCGGCCGCGTATCCATCTGCTCGGCGACCGCGGCCGACCAGGAGGGTACGTCGCGCGGCAACAGCACGGAGACGCCGCGCAGACGATAATCCTTGGGATTGACCACCGGGTCCTTGCCCTGCTGCAGCGCGCGCGCCGCCTCCATCAAGCGCCGCCGCGCATGGGCGATGACGATATCGGTGTTGCCGAGGAATTCCTCGCTGCGATCGAAATTCCAGCCCATGCTTTCGGTGACCGCCGTGTCCTGATCCTGAAAGACGGTGATGCGCTGCCAGGGCTGCTTCGCATGGGCGCGCGCCGGATCGGCATAGCCGTTCGATTTGTTGCGCGCGGCGATGAACGTGCCGGGGATCATCGTCGAATGGATACCCGTCGGCGTGCCGTCATGGAACCAGCCGAGCTCTTGCGCCGTGAGCGGGCGTTTCGGATGCCAGGAAATGCCGAATGCCCAAACCTTCGTGTCGTCGACCGGCACCCAGGCATGACCGCCGAGCGCCGCGTCCTGCGGGAAGGCCGGCAGCACGGTGAAGCACGGCATCATCCAGGCGCCGATCCGCCAATAGTGCTGCCGCGCATCGGCGTCGCGCCGCGCGCCTTGCACGATCGCATTGCCTTTATGCACGATTTCGAGCTTCGGATAGGTATTGTCGGCGACGAGGGTCGAGGAAGCGGCCATGTCGTGCTCGGTCGCCTGCTTCATCGCCTCGATACCGTGCAGGAAAGCGAGATGCGATGAATCGATATCGCCTTCCATGCCTTGCAGCCAATGGCAATCCTGATAGCGCTTCGAGATATAAACATGGCTCTCGGGTACGGTGAGCCATTCGAATTCGGGCAGCGGCGGCTTCTTCTCAGGCGGCCCCATATAGGTCATCACGATGCCGTTGCGCTCGATGCAGGGGTAGGCCGGCTGCTTCACCTTGTCCTTGAACTGGCTTTGCGGCGGCTCGTTCGGCTAATCGAGGCAATTGCCATCGACATCGTATTTCCAGCCGTGATAGAGGCAGCGAAGCCCGCATTCCTCGTTCTTTGCGAAATAGAGCGACGCGCCGCGATGCGCGCAGTGCTCGCGCAGCAGCCCGACCTTGCCTTCGGTGTTGCGGAAGGCGATGAGATTCTCGCCGAGCAGGCGCACGCGCAACGGCGCGCCATCGGCTTCGACCTCGCGCGACAAGAGCGCCGGCAGCCAGAAGCGGCGCATCAGATCGCCCATCGGCGTCCCGCGGCCGGTGTGCGTCAGCAGCTGATTTTCTTCGCGCGTCGTCATTCTTGTTATCTCACCGGTTGCGGCGGCTCGCCCGGCCAGAGCCCGAGCTTTGCCAGGAATTCGATGCAGTAATCGTCATAGAGCCAGGGCGCTTCCTGCATCACCGCATGCCCGGCATTCGGCACTTCCTTGAAGATCGAACCGGGGATGTGTCGATGCAGCTCGCGCGCGGCCGCGTGATTGCGGTCGGCGGTGCCGCTGATGACGATCGTTGGCATCGTCAGCTCGAGAAAGAACGAGTCGGGCTCGGGATCCCGCGCGAGCGCCTCGTTCATGGCGATAATGCTGCGGAGGCTCGATGGATTGTTCAGCTCGCACACCATGCGGGCGTAATATTGCACATGCGGCAATTGCTGCGCCGGCGGCGAGAAATGATCGAGGCATTGCTTGTAACGCAGCTCCAACCCTTCCTCGGCATAGCGCTTGGCCCAGACCTTCATCGCGTCGCGCGTCGGCAGATAGCCGGTGCCCGAAAGGATCAGCGCCGGCACGCGCGAGGGCTGCCTGTGCGCCATCTGCATCGCGACCATGCTGCCCATGGAATTGCCGTGGATGATCACCTTGCCGCTTGAGACCTGATCGACGACCTCCCAGGCGGCATCGGCCTGGTCGGCAACCGAAAGACCTTTTTGCGCCGGGCCGGAGCGGCCATAGCCGGCGAGATCGACGGCGATGGTGCGGAACCACGAGGAGAAACGCGCCGTCTGATACATCCAGAGGCGATGATCGTCGGGCGTCGAATGGAGGAAGATCATCGGCAGGCCCTGCGTGCCGTGCTGGTCGAAATAGAGCGGTCCCGGAATATGACGCGCCACGACTTTCTCCCCTCTCGCGCCGCAACCGCGGCGGCGCGATTTTAGCGCTGAGGCAAGCCAAGTCGAGCGCGCTTGCATTGGGAGCGCGCGCCGGATTTTATCTCCGCAGCAGAGTAGGGGGTTCACCGATGGTAAGGCTTTCGTGCACGCGCTTTACGACGCGCTGAGCCCCTGGGCGTGGCTGCTGCTCCGCGCGACCGCGGGCCTCGTGCTGCTGCCGCATGCGCTGCAAAAGCTGTTCGGCTTCTTTCCCGAGAGCAAGGTGCCGGCGAACCTTCCCGAACTCGCCGCCTCGCTCGAGAATTGGGGCTATCGGCCCGGGAAGTTCTGGGCGTTCGTCATCGCCGCGACCGAACTGATCGCCGGGCCGCTGTTGGCGCTCGGGCTCTTCACCCGTCTCGCCGCGCTGCCGATTTTCATTTTCCTCGCGCTATCGGCGGCCGCGCACGGCAAGCGCGACGGCTATTTCTGGACCATCCATGGCGCCGAATATCCGCTGGTCTGGGCGGCGATCGCGCTCTTCTTCCTCATCAATGGCGGCGGCGCGTTCTCCCTCGATCGCGCTCTAGGCGTCGATTTCTAGCTGCCGCCGACGCGCGTCCGCGGATCGCTCAGATCCTCGGCGACGGGGTTGGCGTCCATCGCGAAGCGATCGCCGAAATCGAACGCGTCGTCATGCTGGAAGCCGTCATAGAAAAGAACCTCCCACCAATTATGGTCGAGGTCTTCCATATAGAATGAATAGACGCCGTGGCCAAAGGCGGGATCGAGGATCGTGCCGATCTTGTATTTGTCTTTGAGCTCCTGCGCGGCCTTGTGGACGCGATCGACCTCGGCGCGGCTGCCAACTTCAAGGCCCCAGTGATTGTGGAGATGCGCCGGCTTAAGCGAATTGCCGGCCTGCACCGCGACGATGTGGAATTTAGTGCCGCAGCGGATGAAGATCGCGGGCTTGCCCTGGCGCACGCATTCGAGGCCGAGGAATTCCTCATAGAATTTCCGCGTCTCGGTGAGGTTGTAGCATTGCAGTGTGCCATGCGAGAGCATCGCGGGCTTCACCACCGATTCCTGGTTGTTCGGCTTGAAGACCGGGTTCTCGATCGTCGTGACGTCATCCATGGACACCTCCCTCGATCGCCCGACTATATCATGGGCGCGGGCCGAGTTCCGCCTCGGTCAGGAACGCATCGGCGAAGAATTCGGATGGCGGCAGGCCGCAGGCGCCGGTGAAATCGTGTCGCGCCGCGTCGACCATTACCGGCGCGCCGCAGGCATAGACCTGATGGCCCGAGAGATTGGGCAGATCTTCCATCATCGCGCGATGGACGAAGCCGGTGCGGCCAGTCCAGTTATCCTCGGGCAAGGGCTCAGACAGCACCGGCACGAAGCGAAAATTCGCAGCCTCGCGGGCCCAGCGCTCGGGCAGGTCGAGCATGTAGAGGTCCTGGCGCGCGCGGCAGCCCCAATAAAGCGCGATCGGTCGGCGCTCGTTGACCTTGCGCTTCAGCGCATATTCGACGATCGCTTTGATCGGGCCGAAGCCGGTGCCACTGGCGAGGAAGACGATAGGCTTGCCGCTCTCTTCACGTAGATAAAAAGTGCCGAGCGGCCCCTCGAAACGCAGCAGCTCGTTGACCTTGAGCTTGCCGAAGACGCGATCGGTGAACAGCCCGCCCGGCGAATGGCGGATGTGGATCTCGATATCCATCATACCGCCTTCGAGCAGCGGCGCATTGGCGATGGAATAAGAGCGGCGCTTGTCGTCCTCCAAAAGGAAATCGACATACTGCCCGGGCGCGAACAGCATATTGTCGTTGTAGGGCGTGCGCAGATGGAGCGCGACGACGTCCGGCGCGAGTTTCAGGATTTTCTTAACGCGGCACGGCACGATGTTCGGCTTGGCGAGGTGGAGCGTCAGCTCCTCGATCTCGACCACGAGATCAGAGAGCGGCTTCGCCTGGCAGAGCAGCGCATAGCCTTGCGCGCGGAGCGCTGGCGGCAGATAGGTATCGGTCGAGAGCGCGTGATCGACCTTGCCCTCGACGATATGTGCTTTGCAGGTCGAGCAGCCGCCGGCGCGGCAGCTATAGGGCAAGTTGTAGCCGGCTTCGAGGGCCGAACGGAGGACGTTAATTTCTTCCGGCGCTTCGAAGGAATGCCCGCTTGGCTTAAGAGTGACGCGAAACCCCATGATCGGGCCGGGTAGCACGAGGCTTTGGGCGCGTCAATTTTGCGGCGTGCTGTCAGCGCCGCTTGAAAAACTGTACCGCGCGTTCACGCTTCTCGGCGGCGGCGCGGCTGGTGAAGGTCCCGAGATTGCGGCGCTTGCCGGTCTTCGGATTCTTCTTGCGCGAATAGAGCCGGTATTCGCCGGATTTGAGCTTGCGGATCATTTCGTGCCTTTCAGCTTGAGGAGCTCGACGCCTTCATAGACCAGCGCCCCGGGCGCAAATCCTATAGATTCGACCACGCCGTCCGAAGGCGCGGTGATAGCGTGTTCCATCTTCATCGCTTCGATGACCATTAATGTCTGGCCGCGCTGCACAATTGCGCCGGGCTCAACCAGCACCGCGCTGACTTTGCCCGGCATCGGCGCGACGATCTTGCCGGCGGCGGCGCCACTTGTCTCGCTCGGCACCAGCGGATCGAGGTGGGTGAGGCGTGCGGTCGCGTCGGCGAGCACGACCCAGAACTCGCTGCCGAGACGCAACACCGACGCATCTAATGCGGGCTCGACATGAGCGCCGTCGACCGCGACGCTGCCACCGCCGGCAACGCGCACATCATGCGTTTTACCGCCGGCGCGGAAACAAAAGCTCGGGATCGCCGAGCCGCCGAGCCGCCAGGAATCGCGCTCGCCCCAAGGCGAGTGCGGATCGAGCGCGGGTCGCGGTTGCTCGCTGAGAATGCTGAGCGCTGCAACCGCGAGGGCGGCTGCGGGCGTCGCTTGCGACAGCAACGCATCGTGATGCCGCGCGATGAAGCCGGTATCCCCGGCGTGCGCGGCGAAATCCGGATGCGTGAGGATGCGCTGCAGCAGCTCGCGATTGGTCGTGATTCCGGCGACGCGCGTCGCAGCGAGCGCTGCGCGCAGGCGCTGCAGCGCGATCTCGCGGTTTTCGGCCCAGGCGATCAGCTTCGCGATCAGCGCGTCGTAATAAGGGCTGATGCGATCGCCTTGGGCATAACCGGTCTCGATGCGGAGCGTGTCACTCCCCTCGGGGAAGCGCAGCAGCGCCAGCGGCCCGGCGCTCGGCAGATAATCGCGCGCCGGGTCCTCGGCATAGAGTCGTAACTCGATCGCGTGGCCTTGGCGTTTGATGACATCTTGTGCAAGCGGCAGCTTCTCGCCGGCGGCGATACGGATCTGCCATTCGACGAGATCGAGGCCGGTGATCATCTCGGTCACGACATGCTCCACCTGGAGCCGCGTGTTCATCTCGATGAAGTAGAATTTGTCTTCCGCGGCGACGAATTCGATCGTGCCGGCGCCGCGATAAGCGACGGCACGCGCCGCCGCCACCGCCGCTTTCGCCAGCTCGGCGCCCTCTGCGTCGCTAAGGCCGGGTGCGGGCGCTTCCTCGATCAGCTTCTGATGCCGGCGCTGGATCGAGCAATCGCGCTCGAAGAGATGCACGACATTGCCGTGGTTGTCGGCGAAGACCTGCATTTCAATATGCCGCGGATCGATGACATATTTCTCGATCAGCAAGCGGTCGTCCCCGAAAGACGCCTTCGCCTCGCGCCGCGCGCCCGCCAATGCTTCGGCCAGGGCGCGCTCGTCCTCGACGATGCGCATGCCCTTGCCGCCGCCGCCGGCCGAGGCTTTGATCAGCACCGGAAAACCGATGGCGCGTGCTTCCTGCGTCAGCCGCGCATCATTCTGCTCTTCGCCGTGATAGCCCGGGACCAGCGGCACGCCCGCCTTTGCCATCAGCGCCTTCGCTTCGGCTTTGGAGCCC
>DATNGE010000103.1:0-7815 GCA_035606035.1 Allostellaceae bacterium | reverse complement strand
CAATCGCGAGATGGCGGGATGGAAGATGATCGGCTATCCGGGCCTGCCTGCCGATTATCAACACGCGATGGAACATTTGCGCGGCCAGAAGCATCGCCCGAATCCGCGCTCCATCGGCGATTACGCCTGAGATAGCAGTGCGCGCTCTACCCCCCACCCTAACCCTCCCCCTCAAGGGGGGAGGGGAATTTGGGGGGGCGCAGAAAATTTTCTTCTCCGACAAAAGCCGCGTCGACGACGCGGCAAGGCCCCCTCCCCCCTTGAGGGGGAGGGCTGGGGTGGGGGGATTGTTGTGGTAACGCGCCTGAAACGCACCGACGCCGTCATCATTGGTGTCGGCTGGACCGGCAGCATCCTGGCGCGCGAGCTGACCAAGGCGGGGCTCAGGGTGGTCGCGCTCGAGCGCGGCAAATTCCGCACGCCGGAAGCCGATTTCGCTCTGCCGCATATTCGCGACGAGCTCAAATATGCAGTGCGGCAAGAGCTGATCCTCGATCCGTCGCTCGAGACTTTGACCCTGCGCCACGAGATCAACGAGAGCGCGCTGCCCTTCCGCCGCTTCGGGGCGTTCATGCCGGGCATGGGCCTTGGCGGCGCCGGCACGATCTGGAACGGCATGACCTGGCGCTTTACGCCGTTCGATCATGCGATGCGCAGCCGAATCGCGGCGCGCTACGGCAAGGACGCGATCGCTGCGGATCAGACTATCACCGATTGGGCGATGTCCTACGACGAGCTCGAGCCTTATTACGAGCGCTTCGAGAAACTCTGTGGCACCTCGGGACAGGCCGGCAATCTGCAAGGGCGGTTGATCGAGGGGGGCAACATCTTCGAAGGGCCGCGGCAATCGGATTATCCCAACCCGCCGCTGACGCCTTCGCATGGCGGCGCGCTCTTCGCCGCCGCCGCCAAAGGCCTCGGCTATCACCCCTACCCGACTCCCTCGGCCAATCTCAGCCGCGAATATCGCAATCCCGAAGGCGCAGTGCTCAATCCGACGATTTTCTGCGGCCATTGCGATCGCTTCGGCTGCGCGACCAATTCCAAAGCGAGCCCCAACTCGACAATCCTGCCGGTGCTGCTCAACGATCCGCTGTTCGAGCTGCGCTGCGATTCCTGGGTTACGCGGATCGTCTACGACAAAGCGGCGCGCAAAGCCACGGGCGTGCGCTTTGTCGATACGACGAGCGGCGAGGAATACGAGCAGCCTGCCGATCTGGTCCTGCTCTGCGCCTATCCTTTCAGCAATACCAAGCTGCTGCTGCTGTCCAGCATCGGCGCGGCTTACGATCCCGCAACCGGCAAAGGCGCGGTCGGCAAAAACTATTGTTATCAAGTCACCGGCCAAGTGCCGGTCTTCCTTGAGAACGAGGAGATCAACCCGTTCATGGCGACCGGCGCCAACGCCATGAATATCGACGATTTCAACGGCGACAATTTCGAACATGAAGGCCTTGGCTTTTTCGGCGGCGCGCTCATCTTCGCCAGCCCGACGCACGGCCGACCGATCATGGGACGCATGACGCCGCCCGGCTCGCCGCGCTGGGGGCACGGCTGGAAAGAGGCGACGGCAAAATGGTACAGCCACGCCTTCACCATCCATGCCTCGGGCGCGAATTTCGCGCACCGGCACAATTACCTCGATCTCGACCCGACCTATCGCGACAAGCTCGGCAATCCGCTCGTGCGGATGACGTACAATTTCCGCGACAACGATCGGAAGCTCTCGGCTTTCGTCACCGGCAAAGCGGCCGAGATCGCGCAAGCGATGAAGCCGACGATCCTCGGCACGCCGATGCCGCGGCGCGGCAATTTCAGCGTCGTGCCCTATCAATCGACGCACAACACCGGCGGCACGATCATGGGGACCGATCCCAAGACCAGCGTCGTCAATCGCTATCTCCAGAGCTGGGACGCCGATAATCTCTTCGTGATCGGCGCCTCGACTTTTCCGCAGAACCCGGCGACGCCGCCGACCGGCGCTGTCGGCGCGCTGTCCTATTGGGCCGCGGAAGCGATCACGAGTCAGTATGTGAAATCGCCCGGGCCGCTGCTCCCCGCCTGAGCATCGCGGCCACGATTTCCAATCTCCGGCACCCTCAACGAGCCGCGACTCGGCCCGAAACGAGCGCCTCTGGTTTTCTTGCCCCGCCTCGCCATCCCTGTTACCTAGGATGGCATGCAGCAGCCGGTCCGCATCGCCCCTTCGATCCTTTCCGCCGATTTTTCAAAGCTCGGCGAGGAAGTGGAGGCGGTCGATTCGGCCGGCGCGGATTACATCCATATCGACGTGATGGACGGGCATTTCGTGCCCAACCTCACCATCGGGCCGAGCGTCGTCAAAGCGCTGCGTCCGCATTCGAAGCTGACCTTCGATACGCATCTGATGATCGCTCCGGTCGATCCCTATATCGCGGAGTTCGCAGACGCCGGCGCCGATATCATCACGGTGCATCCTGAATCGGGGCCGCATCTTCACCGCACGATCCAGCTCATCAAATCGCACGGCAAGAAAGCCGGCGTCGCGCTCAACCCGGCGACGCCGATCGAGCATGTCGAATATGTGCTGAACGACGTCGATCTCGTGCTGGTGATGAGCGTCAATCCCGGCTTCGGCGGCCAGAGCTTCATCCCCGAAGCGCTCGACAAGCTCAAGGCGCTGCGCGCCCGCATCGACCGGCTTGGCCGCAAGATCGATCTCGAAGTCGATGGCGGCATCAATGACGATACGGCGCGCGCCGCGATCGCCGCCGGCGCCGACGTCCTGGTTGCCGGCACCGCGACCTTCACCGGTGGCGCCAATGCCTATGCCGGCAACATCCGCCGCCTGCGCGGCCCTGCCGCCCGCAATAAATCCGGTGGCGGTTCCTCGCCATGAATCCCGGCTTGCGCGCGCTCTATCACGGCTCGGCGATCTATCACCTCAGCTTGGCCGGGCGCGCGCCGCGCGAATTGGCGCTGAAGCTCGATCCCTGGCCCGGCGACGCGGCGCAAGGTGAGGCCCTGCTCGCCGGCGAGTTCCAGTTCAGTCGCGAAACGGTGCGGGCGCCCTCGCCGCCCTGGCGCGCCGGCAGCGGCGAGGAATGGGGCGCCGAGCTGCATCGCTTCCAGTGGCTCGGTGATCTCGCCGCGCTCGGCAACGAGTCGGCGTGGGAAATCGCGCGGCGCTGGACCGCCGAGTGGCTGCAGCAATTCGACATTTACGACAAGTTTGCCTGGCGCGCCGATGTGATCGGCGACCGGCTCTTCGCTTGGCTCGAACATTTCGACCGCCTCGCCAGCGATGAGATGCTGCGTGTCGCGATGCTCAAGAGCCTCGCGCGGCAATCGCGTCATCTCGCGCGCGTGGCCCATCGCGAAGTGCCCGGCTTGCCGCGGCTCGCGGCGCTGCGCGGACTCATAGCCACGCTCGCGGCGCAAGTGCTCGACCGTGCGCTGGCCCGCGCTGTCGCGCATTTCGCGCGCGAGGTCGAAGCGCAGATTCTCGCCGATGGCGGTCACGTCACGCGCAATCCCGCGGCACAGCTCGCGTCGCTGCGCTATCTCGTTGACGCGCGCGCCGCGCTCGCCGCCTCGCACAACGAGATTCACGGCGCGATCCAGCAGGCGATCGATCGCGCCGCGCCCATGCTGCGCTTCTTCCGCCATGGCGACGGGCGTTTCGCGCTGTTCAACGGCGCCAACGAGAGCGACGGCGCGATCATCGATCGCGTGCTGAACCGCGCCGACGCCAAAGGGCGCGCGCCTGCGACCGCGCCGCATTGCGGTTATGAGCGGCTGCGCGCCGGCCATTCGCTGGTGCTGTTCGATTGCGGCAAGCCTCCGCCGGCCGGTCTCGATGGCGCTTATCACGCCGGGGTGCTCGCTTTCGAGATGAGCTATGGCCGCGAGCGGCTGATCGTCAATTGCGGCGCTTATGACGGCCCAAGCCCGGAATGGCGAGGGGCGATGCGCGCAACCGCGGCGCATTCGACCCTCATCGCAGCCGATACCAGCTCGGTCGAGTTTCGCCCCGACGGCAGCGTCGCCATGGGGCCGCAAGAAGTGACCGCGATGCGCGCCGAGGATGCCGGGGCGCAATGGGTCGCCGCGAGCCATGACGGCTTCAAGAAGAATCTCGGCCTCACCCATGCGCGGCAATTGTTCCTCGCCGCCGATGGCGAGGATTTGCGCGGCGAGGATCGCCTCACAGGTCGCGCGGGCCAAGGTTTCGCCATCCGCTTTCATCTCCATCCGAGCGTGCAGGCTTCGCTGACCCAGGACGGCAACGCCGTGCTGCTGCGGCTGCCGGGCGGCGCCGGCTGGCGGCTCAGGATGCAAGGCGCGGTGCTGAGCATCGCCGAAAGCATCTATGTCGGCGCCGGCGGCACGAAGAAAACGCGCCAGGTCGTGCTCGACGGCCATGTCGGTACCAATGGCGCGACCGTCAAATGGGCGCTGCGCCGCGAGGTCAAGAAGCCCGCCGAGGACACGCAGCCATCGCTGGCTAACGATTTCTGAGCACGGCGCGCCCTCAAGTGACGGTCATGAGCCGCCGCTAGGAACAACAGCATGACGCAGCTCTATCGCCCGACACGACGCCAGCTTCTGCGCGGCGGCGCCGCGCTCGCCGGCGCCGCGATACTGCCCGGCCTCATCGGCTGCGCCGCACCGGGCCCGCGCTGGTCGGGCGATCCCTTCAGCCTCGGCATCGCCTCGGGCGACCCGGTGCCCGACGGGTTCGTGCTCTGGACGCGGCTCGCGCCCGAGCCGCTGAGCCCCGATCCGGCGACGCCCGGCGGCATGAGCGGCGGCGCCGTGCCCGTCGCTTATGAGATCGCGGTTGATCCGGCGATGACGCAGATTGTGCGCAGCGGCATGGCGCTCGCCTCGCCCGAAGATGCGTGGTCGGTCCATATCGAGATCAGCGGCCTGCCATCGAGCCGACCCTACTGGTATCGCTTTGCCGTGGGCACCGCACAAAGCGCGACCGGCCGCACGATGACCGCGCCGGCTGCAGGCGCGCCGCTCGATAAATTCCGCTTCGGCTTCGTCTCCTGCTCCAACTACGAAATTGGCTACTTCTCGGCCTATCGCCATCTCGCCGCAGAACAGCCCGATGTCGCGATCTTCCTCGGCGATTATATCTATGAATTTGCCGGCCGCCGCGCCAGTTTGCGTAAGCACAGCGATGGCGTCGCGGCGACCGACCTGCGCACCTACCGCAATCGTTACGCGCAGTATCACACCGATCCCGATCTGCAGCGGCTTCATGCCGACGTGCCGGCGCTGATGACCTGGGACGATCACGAAGTGCAGAACGATTACGCGGACGATCTCTCGGAGACCTTCGATGATCCGGCGAAATTCTTGCTGCGTCGCGCTGCCGCTTATCGTGCTTTCTACGAGCACATGCCGGTGCGGCCGAGCCTGTCTTACCCGCACGGCCCGGATATGCGCGTCTACGATCGGCTCGCTTTCGGCAACCTGATCGAGTTCTCGGTGCTCGACGGCCGGCAATACCGCTCGCGCCAAGCCTGCTATGCGCGGCCCAATAACGGCGGCGGCCATATGGAAAGCAATGCCTCTTGTCCCGAGCGCCTCGATCCCTCGCGCTCGATGCTCGGCCTTGAGCAGGAGAAATGGCTTTTTGATGGGCTCGCCAAGTCGCGCGCCGAATGGAATGTGATTGCGCAAGACGTGCTGATGGCGGAACTGCGCGAGACCGACAGCGACGGCTATGGCTTCTGGACCGACGATTGGAACGGCTATCCCGCCTGCCGCGCGCGGCTGCTGCACCATATCCACCATTCGAAAGTGAAGAACCCGGTGGTGATCGGCGGTGATATCCATTCCTTCTGGGCGAACGAATTGAGGATCGACAATTCCGATCTGCGCACACCGCCTGTTGCGACCGAATTCGTCGGCACGTCGATCACGTCGTTCGGGCCGCCTTACGATGGCTTCATGAGCTTCATGCCGAACAACCCGCATATCAAATATTTCGAGAGCCGCCGCCGCGGCTATGTGCTGGTCGATACCGGCCGCAAGCAGATGGACGTCAAGATGCAGGTCGTGTCGGATGCAACGGATCCGAAAGCCACGCTCTCGACCTTGAAACACTGGATTGTCGAGAACGGCCGAGCTGGACCACAACCCGCCTGACCGCGAGCGCCGGATGCAGCTTGCCGGAACCGACCGAGGGGCTGCGTTGATGGAGGTAGGGCATGGACGCCTCGCCTTAAGCTCTCCGGCAAGGTAAAAACGGATGGCATTCGGGCAATCGAGCGTGTCGTGAAGTTATCCGTCCTATCCGTCGCCGATCACTATCCCGATGGGCCGCGCCAACAGGGTGCGTTCTATGGCGCGATCGTCGACCAGGCCGTACTGGCGGAAAGCCTCGGCTATGAAATTTGCTTCATCGCCGAGCATCACTTCCACCCCTACGGCACCGTGCCCAATCCCGCGGTGCTGCTCTCGGCCATCGCCCAGCGCACCAGCCGCATCCGCCTGGGACCCGCGATCACTGTGCTGCCGTTCCGCGATCCGCGCACGGTCGCCGAGGATTATGCGCTGCTCGACCAGCTCTCGGGCGGGCGCCTCATTCTCGGCCTCGGCTCCGGCTATCTGAAACACGAATTCGCCGGCTTCGGCATCAACGGGGCCGAGAAGCGCGACCGCTTCGACGAGAACATGGCGCTGGTGAAGCAACTCCTTTCGGGCGCGCGCGTGACCCATGCCGGAAAATTCACGTCGCTCGACGCGGTGCAGCTCAATGTGATGCCGCAGCAGAAGGACGTGCCGATCTATGTCGCGGCGCTCAACAAAGAGGCCGTCTATCATATCGGGCGCCAGGGCAATGGGCTGCTGACTATCCCTTACGGCACGCTCGAGAACTTCGCGCAGATCGGCGCGCTGGAGGAAGCCTTCGCGCGCGGCCGCAAAGAGGCCGGCGCGCTGCCGATGGCGGGCGGGCTCGCCCCGCATATCACGACCTTCCATACCTATGTCGCGCGCAGCGATAAAGAAGCCGAAGCTTTGGTGCGCGATGCCTTCGAGCTTTATTGCCGCACGCGGCTCTACGCCAAGCCCTGGACCTATGAGCAGATCCGCGACAACGGCCTGGCGCTCTTCGGCTCGATCGAGACGATCGCCGAAAAGCTGATCACGCTGAGCCGCATGGGCATCGACCATGTCGCAACGCTCTCCAATTTCGGCGCGCTCGCGGCGGACCGCGTCGAGGCGTCGATGAAGCTCATGATCAACGAGGTCTTGCCGATCGTGCAAAAGGCAACGCACGGATGAAGGCGGCGCTTGATGCCGCAGTGATCATCGTCGGCGCCGGGCCGGCGGGGCTGATGCTCGCCAACGAGCTCGGCCATCGCGGGATTTCGACTTTGGTCTTCTGCGACCGGCCCGGAACCTCGCCTTATCCGCAAGCCAATGCGACGCAAGCGCGGACGATGGAGTTCTATCGCCGGCTGGGTTTTGCCGAGAAGCTGCGTGTCCGCGGCCTGCCCCCCGATCACCCGACCGATGTCGCCTATTTCACCCGGGTGACGCGCCACGAGATCGCGCGGCTGGAATTGCCGCCGGCGCAAGATGCCGGGGCCATGATCAAACTGCTGTCCGGTTCGTGGAGCGCGGCGGAGCTGCCGCATCGCTGCTCGCAAATGTATATCGAGGACGTGCTGCTCGAGGAGGCGCGGCAGAAGAAATCCGTATCGCTGAACTTCAACTGGCGCGTCACGCGCTTCATTGATCACGGCGACCACGTCGAGGTCGAGGCCGAGAGCGCCGATGGCCGCGCCAAGCGAAACGCGACCGCGCAATATC
>DATNGE010000102.1:0-11342 GCA_035606035.1 Allostellaceae bacterium | reverse complement strand
GATCAAGCGCGGCACGCTCAAAGTCGGCGATATCTTCGTTGCCGGCAGCGAATGGGGCCGGGTGCGCGCCCTCATCGACGATCGCGGCATGAACGTCACCGAAGCGACGCCGGCCATGCCGGTCGAGGTGCTGGGTCTCTCTGGCACGCCAATGGCGGGCGATGATTTCACCGTCGCCGCGGACGAAAGTCAGGCGAGCGACATCGCGGCCTATCGCCAGCGTCGCCGGCGGGAGCAGCAGGCGGCGGCGGGCGCTCGCGGCACGCTCGAGCAGATGTTCGCCCAGGCGGCGGCCGGCGCGGCGAAAGAGCTTGCCGTCGTGGTCAAATCCGACGTGCAAGGCTCGCTCGAAGCGATTACCGGCTCCCTCGAGAAGCTCGGCACCGACGAGGTTTCGGTGCGCGTGCTCCATGCCGCCGTCGGCGGCATCAATGAGAGCGACATCATCCTCGCCAAGGCATCGCACGCGGTGATCGTCGGCTTCAATGTCCGCGCCAACCCGCAAGCCCGGGACATGGCGCGGCGCGACGGCGTCGAGATCCGCTACTACTCGATCATTTACGAGGTGATCGATGACATCAAAGCGGCGCTCGGCGGCCTGTTGTCCCCGACCAGGCGCGAAAACTTCCTCGGCAATGCCGAGATCCGCGAGGTGTTCAACATCTCGAAGGTCGGCAAGGTCGCCGGCTGCATGGTGACCGAAGGCATCGTCAAGCGCGGTGGCAAGGTCCGGCTGCTCAGAGACAGCGTCGTCATCCACGAGGGCACGCTTAAGACGCTGAAGCGCTTCAAGGACGAAGTGCGCGAGGTCCGCGAGGGCTTCGAATGCGGCATGGCGTTCGAGAATTACGACAATATCGAAAAGGGCGACGTCATCGAGTGCTTCGAGGTCGAAGAGGTCGCGCGCGCGCTTTGAGCGCGCAGCCTCTCCTCGTGGCGTGCGAGGCATCCGTGGCACCGAGATCCAGTGCGGCGAAATCGCGATCGACAGCCGCGGCGACGCAGCGTCAGCTTCGCGTCGGCGAAGAGATGCGCCATGCCCTGGCGCGCATTTTCGAGCGCGGCGAGCTGCACGATCCCGCTTTACATGAGGCGCCGCTGACCGTGACCGAAGTGCGCGTCGCCCCCGATCTCAAACGCGCGACCGCCTACGTGATGCCGCTCGGCGGGCGCAACGCCGCCGAGATCATGGCGGGGTTGAAACGCGGCGCGGGCCATCTGCGCCGGCTCGTCGCACAAGAGGTGAAGCTGCGCGTCGCGCCGGAAATCTTCTTTGCGCTCGATGCGAGCTTCGACGAGGCGAGCCGTATCGAAGCGCTGCTGCGCCGCGAGGACGTGGCTCGCGACATCGGCCCGCAGGAGCGAGGCCTCGACAAGGGCGAGGACGATGGCGCGTAAGCGTCGCGGCCAGCCGGTTCACGGCTGGCTCATTCTCGACAAGCCGCTCGGGATGAGCTCCAGCCGTGCGGTCGCGATCGTGCGCCGCTTGCTCGATGCGGCCAAGGCCGGTCATGGCGGCACGCTCGATCCGCTCGCGACCGGCGTGCTGCCGATCGCCTTCGGCGAGGCGACGAAGACCGTCGCCTACGCCATGAGCAGCCGCAAGACCTACCGCTTCACCCTCGCCTGGGGCGAGGCGCGCAGCACTGACGACAGCGAAGGCGCCGTCATCGCCACGAGCACGGCTCGGCCCAGCCGCGAGCAGATTCTCGCCGCTCTACCCGCGTTCGAGGGCACGATCCTGCAGCGGCCGCCCGATTTTTCGGCCATCAAGCTCGAAGGCGAGCGAGCCTATGATCTGGCTAGGGGCGGCACCGCGCCCGATCTGGCGCCGAGGCCGGTCGAGGTCGGGCGGGTAACGCTCCTCGCGATGCCCGACCTGGACCACGCCGAATTCGCGGCCGAGGTCGGAAAAGGCACTTATATCCGGGCACTTGGCCGCGATCTCGGCATCGCGCTCGGCTGCTATGCGCATGTCAGCGCGCTCTGCCGCTTCTCCGTCGGGCGCTTCACCCTGGACGCGGCGATTTCCCTGGCTAAACTGGAAGGTCTGGGGCATAGTCCGGCCGCTTCCGGGCATTTGCTGCCGATCGAGACCGCGCTGGACGACATCCCGGCCCTGGCCTTGAGCGGCGAAGAGGCGGAGGCCTTGCGTCGCGGCCGCGTCGTGACGCCATTGCGCCCATCGGATCGGGCGCGCATCGATCTACTCGGGGATGGCGCAACGATCCGCGCAACCAGCGACGGAAGGCTGGTGGCGTTGGCCGCAATCGATAAAGGCTTGATACGCCCCGTACGTGTGATGAATTTTTGAGACAAGGAGAGACCGATGTCGATTTCGCTCGCGCGCAAGCAAGAGCTGGTTGAGGAATATCAGCGCAAGAAGGACGACACCGGGTCGCCTGAAGTGCAAGTCGCGCTGCTGTCGGAACGGATCGCCAATCTGACCGAGCATCTCAGCCATCATCAAAAGGATTTCCATTCGCGCCGCGGCCTCCTCGTGATGGTCGGCCAGCGCCGCAGCCTGCTCGATTACCTGAAGCGCGCGGATGTCGGGCGCTACAACACGCTGATCGAGCGTCTGGGGCTCCGCCGCTGAGCCGGCAGCTACATCCCGACGTTTCAGCGGGCGCCTGCGCCGCGACGACCGGAAAGGTCGCTCGCGCCGCGCCCTTATGCCTTTCACCAGAGAGCAAAGAGAGAAGAGAGAGAACCCGACCATGTTCGAGGTATATCGAAAAGAGTTGATGTGGGGCGGCCGACGCCTCGTCCTCGAGACCGGCAAAGTCGCGCGGCAGGCCAACGGTGCCGTGATGGCGACTTACGGCGAGACCACGGTGCTCTGCACCGCCGTCGCCAACAAACAGCAAAAGCCGGGACAGGATTTCTTCCCGCTCACCGTCAATTATCAGGAAAAGACTTTCGCCGCCGGCAAGATTCCGGGCGGCTTCTTCAAGCGCGAAGGGCGCCCGTCCGAGAAAGAGGTGCTGACCTCGCGCCTCATCGACCGGCCGATCCGGCCGCTTTTCGCTGCGGGCTTCCTCAACGAGACGCAGGTCGTCTGCACTGTGCTGAGCCATGATCTCGAGAACGATCCCGACATTGTTGCGCTTGTCGGTGCCTCGGCGGCGCTGACCATCTCCGGCATTCCGTTCCTTGGTCCGATCGGCGGTGCGCGCGTCGGCTATATCGACGGGCAATACGTCATCAATCCAAAGATTGACGAGCTCCCGAATTCGGCGCTCGAGCTCGTCGTCGCCGGCACGACCGAAGGGGTACTGATGGTCGAATCGGAAGCGAAGGAACTGTCCGAGGACGTGATGCTCGGCGCCGTGATGTTCGGCCATAAATCCTTCCAGCCGGTGATCCAGGCGATCATCGAGCTCGCGGAGGTCGCGGCGAAAGAGCCGTGGAGCATGCCGGAAAAGCCAGAGAACGCCGCCACCATCGAGGAGAAGCTGAGCGCCGCCGTGAGTGCCGAGATCGCCGCGGCTTACGGCGAGCAGCAGAAGCAGGCACGGCAGCAACGTCTCGAGGCTGCGAAAGCGAAGATCGCCGAGCTCTTCACCGAGGACGCCGAGAAGACGCTCGCCGGCAAGTATTTCAAGGAGCTGGAGAAGGACATTGTCCGGGGCGCCATTATCGACGGCAAGGCGCGTATCGACGGCCGCGATACCAAGACTGTGAGGCCGATCTCGGTCGAGGTCGGCGTGCTGCCGCGCGCCCATGGCTCGGCACTCTTCACCCGCGGCGAGACGCAATCCTTGGGCGTGACGACACTCGGCACCGGCCAGGACGAGCAGATCATCGATGCGCTCGAGGGCGAATTCCGCTCGCATTTCCTGCTCCACTACAACTTCCCGCCCTATTCGACCGGTGAGGCCGGCCGCATGGGCTCGCCGGGACGGCGCGAGATCGGCCACGGCAAGCTTGCCTGGCGCGCGGTCCATCCGCTGCTGCCGGAGGAGGAAAAGTTCCCCTATACGATCCGCGTCGTGTCCGAGATCACGGAATCGAACGGCTCGTCCTCGATGGCGACGGTGTGTTCCTCCTCGCTCTCGCTGATGGATGCCGGCGTGCCGCTGGCGCGGCCGGTCGCGGGTATCGCCATGGGCCTCATCAAGGAAGGCGATAAATTCGCCGTGCTTTCCGACATCCTCGGCGACGAGGATCATCTCGGCGACATGGATTTCAAGGTCGCCGGCACGGAAAAGGGCGTCACCGCACTGCAGATGGACATCAAGATCACTTCGATTACCGAGGAGATCATGCGCGTCGCGCTGAATCAGGCGCAGGCCGGGCGGATGCATATCCTCGGCGAGATGTCGAAGGCCCTGGAAGCCGCGCGCGAAGCCGTTTCGAACAACGCGCCGCGCATCACCACCATCACAATTCCGAAGGACAAGATCCGCGAAGTCATCGGCTCAGGCGGCAAGGTCATCCGCGAGATCTGCGAGGTCACCGGCGCGAAGGTCGATATCGAGGACGACGGCACGATCAAGGTCGCGGCGGTTGATGGCGATGCGGCAAAGGCGGCGATCGACTGGATTCGCGGCATCGTCGCCGAGCCCGAGGTCAATGTGATCTACAACGGCAAGGTCGTGAAAACCGTCGATTTCGGCGCCTTCGTCAATTTCCTCGGCGCGCGCGACGGCCTCGTCCATATCAGCGAACTCGCCCCGCAACGCGTCGCCAAGACCACCGACGTGGTGAAGGTCGGCGATCAGGTCAAGGTCAAGGTGCTGGGCTTCGATGACCGCGGCAAGGTCAAGCTGTCGATGAAGCAGGTCGACCAGACCACTGGCGAGGATATCAGCGCGAAGCTCGCCGAAGAGAGACGACAGCGCGATGAAGCCAAGGCTGCGCAAGCCCAGCCCGCTCAGTGATAGCCGGCTGAAGGGCAAAGCCGGGGATTGGCGACAGCCCATCCTCGGTCTTGCTATGGTCATGGGCGGAGGCAAAGTTTCGTGAAGGCGCTTAAACCGTTGCTCATTTCCGGGCGCGAAGTGCTGCCGCTGGTCGAAGGCGGCAAGGGCATTTCCGTGTCCAACGGCGAGAGTTCCGGCGCCTGGGCGGCGAGCGGCGGTGTCGGCACCTTCTCGGGCGTCAATGCCGATAGCTTCGATGCGAATGGCAACAAGCTCGAACAGATCTACAAGGGCCGCACTCGGCGCGAGCGGCATGAGGAGCTGATCGCCTTCTCGATCGCGGGCGGCATCCATCAGGCGCGCGTCGCCTATGAGCGCTCGAATGGGCAAGGCCGCATCCACATGAACATCCTGTGGGAAATGGCAGCCGCCGAGCGCATCCTGCACGGCGTCCTCGAAGGCGCGCGTGGCCTCATCAACGGCGTCACCTGCGGCGCCGGCATGCCCTACAAGATCGCCGAAATCTGCCAGCGTTACGGCGTCTATTACTATCCGATCGTGTCGTCGGGCCGCGCCTTCCGGGCGCTCTGGAAACGTGCCTATCATAAATTCCGCGATCTTATGGGCGCGGTCGTCTACGAAGATCCGTGGCTCGCCGGCGGCCATAACGGCATCACCAATAGCGAGAATCCGGAAATGCCGGAGCCGCCTTTTCCGCGCGTGCTCGAACTCCGGAAGTTGATGCGCGAATTCGGCCTCGACGAGACACCGATCGTCATGGCTGGCGGCGTCTGGTGCCTCAAGGAATGGGAAGACTGGATCGGTAATCCCGAGCTCGGGCCGATCGCCTTCCAGTTCGGCACGCGGCCGCTTTTGACCAAGGAAAGCCCGATTTCCGATGCGTGGAAGCGTAAGCTCCTCACGCTGAAAGAAGGCGATGTTTACCTCAATCGCTTCAGCCCGACCGGCTTCTATTCCTCCGCGGTGCGCAACAGCTTCCTCAACGAGTTGCGCGATCGCAACGACCGCCAGATCGCCTATTCGATCGAGGCCGTGGGGGATCATCTCGCCGCGCTTGCAGTCGGCGCGCGGCACCGCGTCGTTTACGTGACGCCCCATGATCGCGAGCGCGCTCTCACCTGGATCGCTCAGGGCTTCACCGAGGCGCTGAGGACGCCCGATTCGACGCTTGTCTTCGTCGGGCCGAAGAAAGCGCTCGAGATCCGCAACGATCAGATCAATTGCATGGGCTGCCTCTCGGCCTGTCAGTTCTCGAACTGGGCGCAGAACGAGCAGGGCACGACGGGCAAGAAGGCGGATCCGCGCAGCTTCTGCATCCAGAAGACCTTGCAGGCGATCAGCCATTCCGACGATTGCGAGTTCGAACTGATGTTCTCGGGCCACAACGCCTATCGCTTCCGCAGCGATCCTTTCTACGCCAACGGCTTTATCCCGACCGTGCGCGAGCTGGTCGAGCGGCTAAAGACCGGCGACTAATCGCGTCACGCCATTCGGGGGTTACAGATGGCGAAACTCAAACTCATCCTCGGCTGCTGGAATTACGACCGCACCCGCGCGCTCGCCGATGGCAGCGTCCAGCCTGACGGCATCGAGCTCGAATACCGCAGCGCGCCCCAAGTTGGCGCGATCATGGAACGGGCGATGAAGGGCGAGTTCGACGTCTCCGAGCTCGGCATCACCTATTACCTGCGCAGCCTTGAGCAGCCCGATCCGCCTTTCGTCGCGATCCCGGTCTTTCCCAATCGTCTCTTCCGGCACGGCGCGATCTTCATCAACAAGGAGAGCGGCATCCAAGAGCCGCGCGACCTGATCGGCCGCAAGGTCGGCGAGCTGCATCGCTACGGCCACGACGCCGGAATCTGGGCAAAAGGCCCGCTGCACGAGGACTACGGCGTTGCGGCCGATGCCATGAGCTATTACGTCGGCGAGCTGGATCGGCCGACCCGCGAGGGCGATTGGGCGCCGGCCGCCAACCCGCCGGGCGTCACGATCAACGCCATCAAGCCCGGCCAGATGCTCGACCAGATGCTGCTGGATGGCGAAATCGACGCGCTGTTCTCGGCCTGGATACCGCCCTCGATGCGCGCCGGCTCGCCGAAGATCGGCCGGCTGTTCGAGGATTTCGAGACCGTCGAGCGCGATTATTTCGCGCGTACCAAGGTTTTCCCGATTATGCATACGGTCGTGATCAAGCGCTCGGTTTATCGCGAAAATCCCTGGATCGCGCGCGCGCTCACGGATGCGTTCGAGAAGGCGAAGCAGGCGGCGCAGAATATCTATCGCAACGGCTCGGTCTTCTTCTCGCCGGCGCTGATGATCCCCTGGGCGGCCGCGCTGCAGGAGCGCAATCGCCGGCTCATGGGCGATGATTTCTGGCCCTACGGCATCGAGCGGAACCGCAAGGCTCTCGAGACCTGCCTGCGCTACAACCGCCAGCAGCATCTCTTGGCGCGCGACTGGAAGGTCGACGAGCTCTTCGTCCCCGAAACGCTCGGCTAGCTCCGACTCACCGCACAGCCAGGGTGGCCCAATTGCGTGCGCCGGCCAGTGCTGGCTCGGGCGCCATGGCATCGCGACCTGGTTGCGCAACCAAGCCGATCAGTTCGTCGCCGCTCCGAGAATCGCTCCGTCCCGCCGCTGAACGATCACGGCAAACTTCATTCCGGCCGGAACGGAAATGGCATCGGCCATGGGCGCGCCATGCAACGAACCGAGCTTTGTGATACTACGGACGACATTCACTTCGCGAAGCGTCGATCCGCCGTTCTCGCCGCCGAGCACACGTGTCGCATGCTCCGGATCGAAGCCAAAAAGCCACAGATCGGCTCCCTCCGCGCCCGATCCGACGCGGAACAAAATCTGATCTCCTTTCGCCTCGACCGCGACCGTGACCGTTTCCGCGGCACTGATCTTCGCCCGTGCGCTCTCAAGGGCCCCTCGCATTGCTGCGCGATCCGAGCCCACGAACTGAGCCTCTCCGTCGACAACGGCTTCAGGCGTGTACACATCAGTGCTGTGTCGTAGGCGGGCGTAATCCTTCTGACGATCTGTAGCGGCGCGGAGTGAGTAAGGATCCGTCCAAGCCGCGCCGTTCCAGTAGGTCACGTGAAGGTCGAGCGCGAGAACGTCTCGGTTCTGCGCCTGGACCTCGCTGAGAAGGGCGTCCGCCGGCGGGCAGGACGAGCAGGCTTGCGAGGTAAACAGTTCGACCACGATAGGGCGCGATGCCGCGAGACCCGTGGCACTTGTTAGCTCCAGCAGAGCTATCCCGATGAAGGCCCCTATTTTCATGATTTGCTCTCCCGTCGTGGTCGTTTGGTTCGGCCGGTCGATCTGGCCACCTCAGGAATGACAATGGATTTGGGTTTTTGAAGCGAAGCGTCGTCGGTATGCGGAGCCGCGTTGGCTCCGCTGTCCGGCGGCCTAACGTTGCTCCAGCGATGCTCTCACTTCGCCGTCGCGTCTGACCATCCGAAATGCTCCGCTGGTTATGGACGCGAGACCTGATCCGCCCCGCTCATCTTTATTCGTTGCCCGGCTCCCGGAGGTTACGGCGAGCGCCTGCAGAGCCTGTCACAAGTATTTGATACCGCCGTTGAGCGGCGCGCGTCTCGGCGTCGGTGCGCAATCCCATACCCGCGACGCAGCGCGTGTTCGTTTATGCGACCTACCGGTATCGCGAGCTTGTGAGAGTCCGATCAGCGCAGCTGCGCGAGCGCTTCAGGAAGCGGCGCGAGATCGAAGCGACCGCGTTTCAGATCATGGCCGGCACCTTCGATCGCGATGAGGCGCGTCGCCGCGGGAATGGCTTTGATCGCCGCTTCGATCTCCGGGATGGTGCCGAATCCGTCTGTCGTTCCCGAGACGAACAGCGCCGGCACGCGCAGCTGCGGGAAATGCTGAGTGCGGAGCTGCGCCGGCTTCAACGGCGGATGGAGAGGATACGACAGCAGGAGCAACGCTGCGGCGATGTCGGGCGCTTCGGCGGCGAGCATACTGGCCTGCCGCCCGCCGTAGGAATGGCTGCCGAGATAGATTTTGCCGGATAGGTGCTCGTGCAACGTCGCGATCGCATCGCGCAACCCCGCGCGATCCGCTGCAGCGGTCGCGGGGGAGGGCGGGCCTTTGGGCCGCTTGCGGCGAAAAGCGAGATCGCAGCGCAGCACGGTGAAACCGCGCGCGCAGAAGGCGCTCGCGACGGCGACCAGCAGCGGCGCGGTGCAATCGCTGCCCGCGCCATGGGTCAGTACCAACCCGGCGCCGCTCGGTCGTTCCGGTTCATGCAGAAAGCCGCGAACCGCGGCCGTGTCGAGCGCGGTGACGCGCGGCTCGCTCACGCGCGCTGCTAAGGCCGGCCGAACAGCTCGTGCCAATGGCTGCGCATTGCTTCCCAGGAACGCGCGTCCGCATTGGCGTTATAGGCGAGCGCAGGCATGCGACCGCCGGCGTCGGGGTTTGTGAAAGCGTGTTTCGCGCCGCCATAGGTGATGACCTGCCAATCGACATTGGCCTTGCTCATCTCGGCCTCGAAAGCCGCGACCTGCTCGGGCGGCACCAGCGGATCCTCGGCGCCGGTGCAAACGAGGATTTTCGCCGTGACGTTCTTCGCCTCCTCCGGATTCTTCGTCGACAAAATGCCGTGGAAGCTGACGATCCCGGCGAGCGGCGTGCCCATGCGCGCGAGCTCCAAGACGCAAAGCCCGCCGAAGCAATAACCCATCGCGCCGATGCGCTTGGCATCGACATTCGGGCGCGCGACCAGCGCATCGTAACCGGCGTGCACATGCTGGCGCAGCTTGTCATCGTCTTCGCGCAGCGCGCCCATCAGCTTCATCGCATCATCGCCGCCCGGCCCTGCGACGCGGCCGCCGCCATACATGTCGACCGCGAGCGCGACGTAGCCGAGCTCGGCGATCATGCGGGCGCGGCGCTTCGGATGATCGTTGAGACCCGGCGCCTCGTGCACGATGAGCACGCCGGGCCGGCGGCCGCTGCCTTCAGGATCAGCGAGATAGCCGTGGAACGTCGTACCACCGGCGGAGTAGGTCAGGGTCTCGATCTTCATAGGGGCCTCCTGGGAAGGATCGAGGCTTATAAGCGCGCTTGGCCTCGGCCGGCAATTCCGCTAAATTTAGATTGTCTCTAAACTAGGCGATCACGCGTTCCCATATTGGCGTCATGAGCAATCATCGTCCTTTTGCCAATGCTCTCGAATTGCTGCGCGCAGCCAAGCTGCGGCCGACGCGGCAGCGTTTGGCGCTGGCGAAGCTCCTTTTCGAGAAGGGCGATCGCCACATCACCGCCGAGCAGCTGCATGATGAGGCCGCGGCGGCCTCGATCCCGGTATCGCTCGCGACTATCTACAACACGCTGCATCAATTCGTCGGCGCGCGACTGTTGCGCGAGGTCGTGGTCAATCCGGGCCGGTCGTATTTCGATACCAACATCGCCGATCATCATCACTTCTTCTTCGAAGAGAGCGGCAAGCTGATGGACATCCCGAGCGACAAGATCGAGGTGACGAATCTGCCCCAGCCGCCGCATGGCGCGATCCGACGCGTCGATGTCGTCATCCGCGTTGCGCCGAAAGGATGAGGCCCAGAAGAAAAGCTTGGGCCTAAGCGTTGACATCCAAGGGGGTGGTAGTTAAATTAGAATTATTCTAAATTAGAACGTTCCCGATTGACTGAAGAGGAGGACCACATGGCCAAGCTACAAGGCAGCAAGACGGAAGCGAATTTGAAGGAGGCTTTCGCCGGCGAGAGCCAGGCGAACCGCCGCTATCTCTATTTCGCGCAGAAGGCGGATGTCGAAGGCTATAACGACGTCTCCGCCGTGTTCCGCTCGACCGCGGAAGGCGAGACCGGTCACGCCCATGGCCATCTCGAATATCTTCAGGAAGTCGGCGATCCAGCGACCGGCAAGCCGATCGGTGACACGGCGAAGAATCTCGCTTCCGCCGTTGCAGGCGAGACGCACGAGTACACCGACATGTATCCCGGCATGGCGAAGACCGCCCGCCAGGAAGGCTTCGACGAGATAGCCGATTGGTTCGAGACGCTCGCGAAGGCCGAGAAATCGCATGCCGGCCGCTTCCAGAGAGCGCTCGACACGCTCGGCAAGTAAGCCGCCATCTCTCACGAGGGGCGCGATGCGCGGGCACGCCGCGTGTGGCGTCCCTCCTCATTTTCTATTCAGCACGGAGTAGCGGAATGTCCGAGGGCGGTCTCGGCGCGCCGATGCGCCATCCCATTGCTTGGCAAGATCCGGATTTCTACGACGCCGCGAAGATCGAGGCGGAGCTTCATCGCGTGTTCGAGATCTGCCATGGCTGTCGCCGCTGCTTCAATCTCTGCGACAGTTTCCCGCGCCTCTTCGACATGATCGATGAGGGACCGACGGGCGAGCTCGACGGCGTGCCGAAAGAGAAATACGGCGAGGTCGTCGCCGCCT
>DATNGE010000101.1:0-3537 GCA_035606035.1 Allostellaceae bacterium | reverse complement strand
GGAGGGTCAACGGCGCGAGGCCGGCGACATGCTTGGCGAGGGCTTCGGCGCGATCCATCAGCGCGGCGTGATCCGGCAGTACTTCGCTGACGAGGCCCACGCTTTTCGCTTCCTCGGCCTCGATAAGCCGCGCGGTAAAGATGATCTCCTTGGCGCGCGCGATGCCGATGAGCGCCGCGAGCCGCGCGTAATTCCCCATCGAGAGGCAATTGCCCAGCGTCCGCGCCACCGGAAAGCCGAAGCGCGCATTCGCTGCCGCGATGCGCAGATCGCAGGCGGCCGCGAGCGCGCCGCCGCCGCCGGTGCAGGCGCCGGCGATCGCCGCGATGGTCGGCACGCGGCAGCGCTCGAGCGTGCCGACGACGCGATCGATGCGGCTTTCATAGGCGAGCGCGTCCTCGGCGGTCTTGAATGCCTTGAATTGCGAAATGTCGGTGCCGGAGGCGAAAGCCTTGTCGCCAGCGCCGGTCAGGAGCAGCGCCTTGATCGCGCGGTCCTCCGCCGCCGCCTGGCAAATTTCGGCGAGGCGCTCATACATCGCGAAGGTGAAAGCGTTGCGCGCTTGCGGCCGGTTGAACGTCACGCGCCCGATCCCGTCTTTCACCTCGTAAAGCAGATCCTGGTCCACCGAACTCTCCTGTGATTTGCGCCGTCTTGCTATGGGTGGTGGGATTTTGCTGCGCGTCGCGCCACGCTTAATTGCAAAATCTCCCTCCATACCCAACTTACGATAGGCGCGGTGCATGCGGCACGCTATTCTCCGCGCCCGCCGAAATTAACCCACTGTGTTCCTTAGAAACGGCAGCGCGACTCAAGCAAGCAGATCATGGCTGATTTTCATTCCGGGGTTGGTGGTCATGAGCGCGTCCGGCGCCGCCGGCACACCGCCAAAGAGCACGGCCCCGATCCTGTCGATCAGCATGTCGGCGGCCAGCTCCGGCTTGCTCGCGAGCTCACCGGCTTGACCCAGACCGAGGTCGGCCGCGCCCTCGAGATGAGCTTCCAAGTCATTCAGAAATACGAGCAGGGCGAGATCCGCGTCTCGGCGAGCCGGCTGTTCCAACTGGGCCAGCTGCTGCGCAAATCGCCCGATTACTTCTTCGAGGGGCTGGCGGCGAGCGATGCCGCGGGGATTGGGGCGATGGAGCGCAGCGATATCGAACTCGTCCGTGCCTTCCGCGCCATCCAAAGCGATGACCTTAGGCAACTCCTGGTGCGGCTGGCGCGGGATATCGCCGAAAAGCACGGTAACGTTGCGGCTAAGGCCGATAGTTGATTGTTTTTATTGGATTATTCACCCAAGCGGACGGCTTAGCCCCCGCCAGATCGTGGCAAAAAGGTGATTTTTGTCAGGTTTACCGCGAATCGGACTTGTGCTTTTCCGCCAAGGTTGGCACCCTTCTGCCCAAGAAAAACCGGAGGCCGCCTCATGGACGATAAGCTGAAGATGGCACGCTTTCCCGGCACACCGAGCTTTGGCGCGGCAGTGGCCGAAAGCGGGCGCATCTCTCCGCGCGAGTTGATGCGGCGCAAATTGATGCGCAAGATGATTGCGCGCCGGTTGCGCAACGCGGAGATGGCGTCCGCAAAATAAGCGCCATATCACACGAAAACGAGGCCCGGCATTGCCGGGCCTCTTTCTTTTAGAACCGTCGCGTCGTCCTAGCCTTGGATGAGTTTCTGACAGGCGGCCGGCAGCACCGGCAGGCGCGGCGCGACCGGCGGGCGCGGCGCGATTTGCGGCTGCGGCTTACGCGGCCGGAACCACCAAGTTAGGCTCGCATCGCAGCCTTCGCCCGCCGGCACCGGCGCCTGGCGCACGCAATCGGGCGAACCCTCCGGGCAGGCGAGGCGGACATGGAAATGATCGTCATGGCCGTACCACGGCCGCAGGCGATGCAGCCACGAGCGCTCGCCGACCGCGCCGCTGAACTGGCCCTCACACAGCGCGCGCTTGATCACCGGATTGACGAAGATGCGGTCGACCCGCGGATCGCTCGCGGCGAGCCGCAGCAACGTCACCTGCCGCGCGCTGAAGCGCGCGGGATCGAGCGCCTTGCCATTGGCGGTGAGCATCGACGGCAGCGGCACGTTCTCGCGCGCCGGCGGCAGCAAAAAGGGCTTGGGATCGAGATTGTCCCAGATATCGACATCGATGCCGGTCTCGTGGCTGGCATGGCCGTTCGGCATCGGCCCGCCGCGCGGCAGCGACATGTCGCCGACATAGAAATCGGGAAGCCCCGCAGCTTTGGCCCTGCGCCCGAGATCCTCGACGAACGTCACCGTCGTGGGATTGGCGAAATAGCGGTCGCGGCTGATGCGGATGACTTGGTAGCCCGGCCCATCGAACGGCAGGCTCTGGCCGCCGGCGAGACAGCCGGCCACCGGCGTGCCGATCGAATCGGCCGGCCCCGATGACGGCACCGTCTGATCGCTCCACGCCGAGGGCCGCGCCGGCAGCGCCGCAAGCACCAGCAGCACCGCGACGCCGAAGATACGCACACCGGTTCTCATCGCGGGCAACCTACCATCGACCGCGCCAAGGTCCTAGGTTGAACACTCATTAAGAAGAGGCTTTCGATGTACATCCATGTCACCAAGGATTTCGCGGTCGCGCTTGAAGAGGCGCAAGACTTCAAGAAGTTTAAGCTGGTGATCGACGCGCCCGGCAAGGACGCGGCGCGGCTTTCGACCGCGCTCGACGGCGTCGCGACGCTCGATCCCGAAGGTCATGCCTGGGTGAGCGAGGAGTGGCTGCGCAGCCGCGACAGCGCGGCTTCGTGGCAGGACGGGCTCACCGCGATGATCGGCGTTGCCAAGAAATACGGCTGGGTCGACGAGCAGAGAAAGGCCATCCGCGCCCATATCGAATGGCCGAACCGCGCCGAAGGCGTACGGTGAGCAAGATCCTGCTCATCACCGGCGGCGGCCGCGGCATCGGCGCCGCCACCGCCCTCGCCGCCGCGCGCGCCGGGTGGGATGTCGCGATCAATTACCGCGAGAAGAGCGCGCGCGCCGATCAGATCGTCGCCGCGGTCACGAAACTCGGGCGCAAGGCGAAAGCCTATCCCGCCGATATCGCCGATGAACGCGCGGTCGTCGGTCTCTTCGCCGCGGTCGATCGCGATTTCGGCGCGCTCCATGGCCTCGTCAACAGCGCCGGCATCATCGGCCCGCATGGCCGGATCGATGCGGTCGACGCGGCGGGTCTCGACCGGCTCTTTGCCATCAACATCACCGGAACGCTGATCTGCTGCCGCGAGGCGATCAAGCGCATGTCGGTGAAGCACGGCGGCAAAGGCGGCGCGATCGTCAATCTTTCCTCGGCAGGCGCGCGCCTCGGCGGCGCCGGCGAGACCGTGCCGTACGCCGCGAGCAAAGGCGCGATCGACAGCCTGACCTTCGGCCTCGCCCAGGAAGTCGTCGCCGAGGGCATCCGCGTCAACGCGGTGAGCCCCGGCGTAATCGATACCGAGATCCAGCCCGAAGGCCGCGTCGCGCGCGTCGGCCCCTCTTTGCCGATGAAACGCGCCGGCA
>DATNGE010000100.1:0-8163 GCA_035606035.1 Allostellaceae bacterium | reverse complement strand
CGCTTCGATGCCGGTGGCGTTGCGTCCGCCATGGGTGAAGACTTCCCAGCGGTCCGCGCCGACCTGCTTCGCGTCGATCGCGACGACAACGCATTGGCTGCCGAATTTCTCCGCCGCTTCGCGGACGAAATCGGGCCGCGAGACGGCGGCGGTGTTGATCGAGGTCTTATCGGCGCCGGCCAGGAGCAGCTTGCGGATGTCCTCAACGCTGCGCACGCCGCCGCCGACGGTCAGCGGCATGAAGCATTGCTCGGCGGTGCGCTGCACGACGTCATAAAGCGTGCCGCGATTTTCCGCCGAGGCGGTGATGTCGAGAAAGCACAGCTCATCGGCGCCTTCCGCATCGTAGATGCGCGCCTGCGCCACCGGATCGCCCGCATCGACGAGATCGACGAAGTTGATGCCTTTGACGACGCGGCCGTCGCGCACATCGAGGCAAGGAATGACGCGCATTTTGAGCATCGATTCAGCCTGCCATCGCCAGCGCGGCTTTGAGATCGACGCGGCCGTCATAAAGCGCTCGCCCCAAGATCGCACCGACAATCCCGTCGCTCTCATGCGCTTTGAGCGCGGCGATATCGTCAAGGGCGGCCACACCGCCCGAGGCGATCACCGGCGTCTCGAGCGCCCGCGCCAGTGCCGCCGTCGCCCCGACATTGACGCCGGCGAGCGCGCCGTCGCGCTCGATATCCGTGAAGATAATCGCCGCCGCGCCGGCATCCTCGACGCGGCGCGCGAGATCGAGAGCCGTCATCTCCGACGTTTTGGCCCAGCCCTCGACCGCGACTTTGCCGCCACGCGCATCGATGCCGACCGCGACTTTGCCGGGGAATTTACGGCAGCCTTCGGTGACGAGACCGGGATTGGTCAGGGCCGCGGTGCCGAGAATGATTCGGGCGATGCCCTTGCCGAGCCAGGCCTCGATGGTCGCGAGATCGCGGATTCCGCCGCCGAGCTGCGCCGGCACGCGTACCGCTTTAAGGATTGCCTCGACGCTTGCCGCATTCATCGGCTTGCCGGCAAAAGCGCCGTCGAGATCGACGAGATGCAGCCAGCGGCAGCCGGCATCGACAAAGCTCGTGGCCTGAGCGGCGGGATCCTCGTTGAACACGGTCGCAGCGCTCATCTCCCCGCGCAGCAGCCGCACGCAGCGGCCTTCTTTCAGATCAATCGCGGGGTAGAGGATCACGGCCGGCCTTTGGCGCGCCCTGCCAGCCGTTTGAAATAGAAATAGCCGGGAATCACCTTGCCATCGACCCGGGCATAAGCGGGGTGCGTGCCCCAGCGCTGGAAGCCCATGGTCTCGTAAAGCCCGATCGCCACTTCTTGCGTGGCGCGCACGTCGAGGTTGAGGATGGCGAAGCCGGCGGTGCGTGCCGCATCCTCGACCGCCTCCACCATCCTGCGTGCGAGGCCGTGGCCGCGCGACCAGGGCGCAAGAAAGTTGCCGGTCAATTGCGCCGCAAAAGATTGCGCCTCGTTGTTTCGTGGTGGCAACACGAGTTGGACCGCCCCGCAGACCGTGCCGTTGAGCCGGGCGACGAAGAGCGTGCGCTCCGGCACAAGCAGCACGCCGTTCCAATACGATGCCAGCACCGTGCGCGCCGGCGCCTTCACCCAGCCGAAGCCGCCGCCATCCTCGATCGCGGCGACGGTTGCTTCGCAGAGATCCTCGAGATCGTCGCCCTCGAAAGCCCTGAGCCGCTCGACCGCAGTGGTGACCGCTGCCGGGCTCATGGCCGCCAGCGTAGAAAATTGGCGATGAGGCGCAGCCCAGTCATCTGACTCTTCTCGGGATGAAATTGTACCCCGACAATATTGTCACGCCCAACCGCCGCTGCAATCGGTCCAGCGTAATCGACATCGGCGATCAGGTCGTTTTTGTCGGCGGGCGTCAGCGCGTAGGAATGGACGAAATAGGCGTGGGCGCCGTTCTCGACCCCTTCAAGGATCGGGTGCGACTGGCGGAATTCCAGCTGATTCCAGCCCATGTGGGGGATTTTGAGCGCCGGGTCGCGCGGCGCCAGCGGCCCGACCTCGCCCTTGATCCAGCCGAGCCCATCGACGGTCTCGAATTCGCGGCCGCGCTCGGCCAAAAGCTGCATGCCGACACAAATGCCGAGGAAGGGGCGGCCGTCGCGCAGCACCGCCTGACGCAGCGCCTCTTCCATGCCGGGGACGGCGGCGAGGCCGCGGCGACAATCGGCGAAGGCACCGACACCGGGCAGCACGATCCGCGACGCGCCGCGCAGGCTGTCGGCGTGATTGGTGACGAGGACACGGCCGTCGGCACCCGCTTCGCGCGCCGCGCGCTCAAAGGCTTTGGCGGCCGAACGCAGATTGCCCGACCCGTAATCAATAACGACCGTTGTCATCTCAACCCATTAAAGCGAACCGGCCCCTAAAGAGAGCCGCCCAGCACGCCTTTCGTCGACGGAACCATATCGAGCCGCCGCGGATCGAGCGCCACCGCCTGGCGCAGCGCCCGGGCAAGCCCCTTGAAACAGGATTCCACGATATGGTGGTTGTTCTCGCCGTAGACATTCTCGACATGCAGGGTGCAGCCGGCCGATTGCGCGAAGGCCTGGAACCACTCCTTGAAGAGTTCCGTATCCATCTCGCCGAGCTTCGGACGCGAGAACTTCACCTTCCAGACGAGATAGGGCCGGTTCGAGAGATCGAGCGCGATACGGGTCAAGGTCTCGTCCATGGGCACGACAGCTTCGCCCCAGCGCATGATGCCGCGGCGATCGCCCAGCGCCTTGGCCACCGCCTCGCCGACGACATAGCCCGAATCCTCGGTGGTGTGATGGAAATCGATGTGGAGATCGCCCTTCGCTGTAAGGGCGAGATCGATGAGGCTGTGGCGCGACAGCTGATCGAGCATGTGATCGAGGAAACCGATGCCCGTCGCGATCTCAGCGACGCCGGTGCCGTCGAGATCGATGCGCGCGGCGATGCTGGTCTCGCGCGTCTTGCGCTCGACGCTTGCTTGGCGGCCCACCCTTTGCGGGGTCGCGCGCAGGGCCGGGCTGCGACGAGCCGGCGCGGCTTTCTTCGCTTTCGCTTTTTTTGCGGGCAAGGGATAGCTCCTTAGGGCCGCGCTTTTAGCATCCTTTGCGCCGAAATGATACGCGCCGCCCCTCGGGCAGAGGAGCGGCGCGATCAAGCCGACAGCAAGCGCTTACAGCACCAAGGCGCCGTGGGCGCTTTCGCCTTCCGTGAAGCCGCGCGACTTCATCCACTCATAGGTCCGGCCGAAGAGGGTCGGATCGTAGTAATCGACGTGCTTGTAGTGCACGAACGCGCGCAGCAGCTCATGCGGCTTCAACGCGCCCTTCGTCGGGGCGCAGACGTGATGCGCATACTTATAGAAATCGCCGTTGATCAGATCGACGGCGTCGTTCTCGGCATCGTAATAGGCCTTGCGCTGCTCGGCCGTCAGATTGGCGCCGATCACCTCGCCGCCACGATAGAATTCGGCCGCGATGATATGCGCGCCTTCTTTGAGGCCGAGGCTGATGAACGGCTCCATCACCACGACCGCACGATGCTTTTTATCGCGCAGCGCTTCCCAGCGCTGCCAGGGCAATCCGCCCTTGTCGATCTTCACGTGATCCCTTCCCACCGCGCTTTCGAGCATCTGGATCGCGGTGAAATGGGAGCCGGTCGATTCCTGCACCAGCACGCCGATATCGGCGAGATCGCGCGGCGTTTGCAGCGCGTCATCGAAGGTGATGATGGCTTGAGCCGCGACCGAGGCGCGCAACGCGCCGATGCTGCCGCCGCGCTTGCCGCGCTCGAGCCGGTCGATGCTGGCCCATTCGCAGACGTTGTAGCCGTCGGCCGTGCCGCATTCGAAGGCCTGTTCCTTCATGCGGTCGAGTGCCGCCATGGTGACGTTGTCATGCTTCTCGCGGTCCGACCATTTGCCCGTCATCTGGACGTCGAGGCCGGCCTTCTCGAACAGTTTTTCTTCGATGCCGACCATGACCGGCAGGTCGAAGACCGGGTTGTTGGGCGCGATCCGCACCACCGGGAACTCATTCGCCATTTCTTATCTCCTTGGCCTCTCTGGGAAATCCTTCGACCGCTTGATCATAACGGCGATTCTCCCCACATCCTTGTCTTATTGTCTCTTCGCGGAGGGAAACCAGGACAATGCAGGAAGAACCTTCGCAGGTCTGGCACGGTACCACCATCATCGCCGTGCGGAAAGATGGCCGGGTTACCTTAGCCGGTGATGGTCAGGTGTCGATGGGCAACACCGTCGTCAAGTCCAACGCCAAGAAATTGCGCCGTCTGGCCGGTGGGACGGTGCTCGCGGGCTTTGCCGGCGCCACGGCCGACGCTTTTGCACTGTTCGACCGCCTCGAGGGCAAGCTCGAGCAATATCCGGGGCAGCTCACCCGCGCCTGTGTCGAGCTCGCCAAGGATTGGCGCACCGATCGCTACCTGCGGCGGCTCGAGGCCATCATGGCCGTGGCCGACAAATCGGTCTCGCTTGTTGTGTCCGGGACCGGCGACGTGCTCGAGCCCGAGGACGGCCTCATTGGCATCGGCTCGGGGGGCAATTACGCGCTTGCTGCGGCACGCGCGTTGATCGATGTTCCCGGTCTCGATTCCGAAGCCATTGCCCGCAAGGCGATGGCGATCGCCGCGTCGATCTGTGTTTTCACCAACGACAAGATCATCGTCGAAACCCTATGAACGCCGCTTTCTCACCGCGTGAAATCGTCTCCGAGCTCGATCGCCACATCGTCGGCCAAGGCGACGCCAAACGCGCCGTCGCGATTGCGTTGCGCAATCGCTGGCGGCGGCAGCAGCTTCCGGAAGAGCTTCGCGAGGAGGTTCTGCCGAAGAATATCTTGATGATCGGCCCGACCGGCATCGGCAAGACCGAGATCGCGCGCCGGCTTGCGAAATTGGCGCAGGCGCCGTTCATCAAAGTGGAGGCCACGAAATTCACCGAAGTCGGCTATGTCGGCCGCGATGTCGAGCAGATCGTGCGCGATCTCATCGAGGTCTCGCTGATCATGACGCGCGAGCGGTTGCGCAAGGATGTCGAGAGCAAGGCCGAGCTCGCCGCGGAAGAGCGCGTGCTCGACGCGCTGACCGGCCAAGGCGCGGGTCCCGAGACGCGCGCGAAGTTTCGCAAGATGCTGCGCAACAACGAGCTCAACGATAAAGAGATCGAGATCCAGGTGGCGGATAGCACCGGCGGCATGCCGACTGTCGAGATTCCGGGCATGCCCGGGGCGCAGATGGGCATGGTCAATCTCGGCGATATCTTCGGCAAGGCCTTCGGCGGCCGCACCAAGCCGCGCAAGATGACGGTCAGCGAGAGTCACAAAGTGCTGATGGCGGAGGAGAGCGACAAGCTCCTCGATCAGGAGAAGGTAACAAAAGAAGCGATCACCGCTGCCGAGCAGAACGGAATCGTCTTCCTCGACGAGATCGACAAGATCGCCGGTCGCAGCGAGCAGCGCTTCGGCGCCGATGTTAGCCGCGAAGGCGTGCAGCGCGATCTGTTGCCGCTGATCGAAGGCACGACGGTCGCGACCAAGCATGGCGCGGTGAAAACGGATCACATCCTCTTCATCGCCTCGGGCGCGTTCCATCTCAACAAGCCATCCGACCTGCTGCCCGAATTGCAAGGCCGCTTGCCGATCCGCGTCGAGCTGAAGCCGCTGACGCGCGACGATTTCCGCCGCATCCTGACCGAGCCCGAAGCGAGCCTCATCAAGCAGTACAAGGCGCTGATGGCGACCGAGAATTTGCGGCTCGATTTCACCGAGGACGCGATCGACGAGCTCGCTGCCCTGGCCGAGGAGATCAACACCTCGGTCGAGAATATAGGCGCGCGCCGGCTGCACACGGTCATGGAGCGGCTGCTCGAGGAAGCGAGCTTCACCGCTTCCGATCAGCCGCCTGATGCCGCGCTGACGATCGACCGCGACTACGTGCGCGCGCGCGTCGGCGCGCTCGCGAAGAACGCGGACCTGTCCAAATTCATTCTGTGAGAAAGGGCGCGGGCCTCTCGCCCGCGACCCGCTCAGTCAGCCGAAGCGAGATTGGATGCGGCCGGCTTGCCGCGATCCATCGCCACATCGTATTTGAGCTTCTGGCCTTCAGCCAGTCCGCCCATGCCGGCGCGCTCCACGGCCGAGATGTGCACGAACACATCCTTGCCGCCGTCATCGGGCCGGATGAAGCCATAGCCCTTCTGGGCGTTGAACCATTTAACGGTGCCGATAGCCAAGAGAGATCTCCAATCAAGAACTCGACGCAGACGAATGCCAGAGGCATCCATCCAAGGGGGACTGGTAGGGTGTTTCCAATCCTGCTCTAAGGCAACAGGATTTTTGTGGCGGCATTGTGGTTAAGATAAGGCAAGACCACGCTGCGGCTTGTCGCGGCCGCTATCGCGCGATTTAGCTAATGTGCGATAACCAACGCGAGGGAGGATCGCTATGGATCAATCGATCACTGAGAAATCGGCGAGCCCGCGCGTCGCCCCGCTCAATCGCCCAAAAATTTTTTCGCATGGCACGCTTGAATGCAAAAGCCTCGCCGAGTCGCGTCCTTTCTATGAGGAGTTCCTCGGGCTCGATTGCGTGCGTCACGCCAAGAAGGCGATGATGATCCGCAAGGGCGGCTATTTCGGACTCGTCTGCCTCGAGAAGGGCAAGAACGTCCGGCCCGTCGGTGTCGGCAATCACTGGGGCATCGATCTCGCGACCAAGGAAGAGGTCGATCGCGCGCGCGAGCTCGCTCTGCAACACAAAGCAAAATACGGCATCCAGAAAGTGATGCGCATCACCGAGATGCACGGCACCTACGCCTTCTATTTCCAGGACCGCGACGGCAATTGGTGGGAGTTCCAATATGTCGGCGACGGACAAGAGACCGGCACCGGCCGCTACGACAAGCACTATGCGCGCGGCGATGTCGTCGACATGTCGATCGACACCTCGATGGAAGAGCCCGAGCCCGATCCGGAAGAGTGATCGGCGAATTTAAAATCGTACGCTATTAATTCGAGCCACTGTCCCTCATGCCCCGCCGTTGGGCCACAAGGCGCTTCTCTCGGCCCCGATGTTGTGGCTCTAAGACGCTCGTGCGCGCCGGCGCCGCGGCGGCGCGGCGGGCACCGATTTGATGATGTCGAGAATCCGCAGCGTGCGATCGGGCGGCAGGTTGCGGATGCGCTCCGCCAGAAGGTTGGCGAGCTCGGTGGCCGCCGGCGAGAGACCAGCGGTGTCGACGGTGACGCGCGGATGCGACAGCCGCGCCAGACGCATCAGCTCGTCGGCTTCGTCCCAGATGATGTTGAGCTGGGCGCAGATCGCGACAACCATCGCATGCGTCGGCCGGCCGCGCCGGCCATGCTCCAGCGCCGAGAGATAGGCGGCCGAAACGCCGAGCGCTTCCGCCATGTCCTTCAAGGCGATGCCGCGCTCGGCGCGCAACTGCCGGAGCTTGACGCCGAAGGGCGTCATCGCGCGCGCCGCAGCATGAGATAGAGCGCGCCTTCGCCGCCATGCTGCGCATGCGCGCGGCGGATCGCGAGAATGCGCGCGCGGTTCTCGCCCTCGTCAAGCCAGCGCGGCACCGCGCCATGCAGCACGCCCGATTTCCCGGTGACCACCAACACCGCGCGGCTGCCATGCTTTTGCGCCCGCGCGATGAAGCGCTTGAGCGCGTCATGCGCTTCGGTCTGCGTCATGCCATGCAGATCGAGCTTCGCCTCGATCGGCAGCGTGCCGCGTTTCAGCCGCGCTGCCGTGCGGCGGTCGAGCGCGTCGATGCTTTTCGCGGCGCGCGCCGGTGGTGTGGGCGTCTTCGGCGCGCGTACGCGGCGCGATTTGCTTTCGCGCGCCGGCGGTAGGGCGACGATATCGTCCGAAGGCTCGGGGCGCAGCGGCTTGACGCCGCGCATCGTCTCGCGCCAGAGAGCGCGCTCTTCGCTCTTAACCGCCCGCATCATCGAGCAGCACGATGTGCAGCCGCCGCGGACCGTGCGCACCGAGCACGAGACGCTGCTCGATGTCGCCGGTGCGCGACGGGCCGGTGATGAAGTTGACAGTGCGCGGCATGGGGCCGGCGGCGCGCAGCCGGTCCCAGCCATCCTCGTAGCAGGCGACAACCTCGCTCGCGCGC
>DATNGE010000099.1:0-7236 GCA_035606035.1 Allostellaceae bacterium | reverse complement strand
CGATCCTCGACGAGCCGACCTCGGGCCTCGATCCGCAGGCGACTTTCGAGTTCCTCGACATGATCCGCGGCCTCAAGGCGGATCGCGTCGCCGTCCTGCTCTCATCGCATCTGCTCGATCAGGTCCAGGCGGTTTGCGATCGCGTGGCGCTGTTCAATCGCGGCAAGATCGCGATCGAGGGCACGGTCGAGGCGCTGTCGAAAGAAGTGCTGGGCGGCGGCTACGGCGTCGAGATCGAGGCCGTGGGAAGCGATCTCTCCACGGTGCTCGGCGGCATCGACGGCGTGCTCCGCGTCAGCGATGCCGGCGGCGGCAAATACCATCTCGTCGCCTCGCGCGATATCCGCGCCGAGCTTGGCGCGGCGATCGTCGCATCGGGCGGGGCGCTGATGCGCCTCGACCATATCGAGCCCAGCCTCGATACGGTCTATCGCCATTATTTCGAAGGCCAAAAGTCAGAGGGTCAGCATGGCGCGGCGTAGCGGCTCGGTCTGAACCGGCTGCGGCACGGTCTTCATGAAGGAATTCGCCGATCATCTCGGCAGCGGCCGCATGCGCGTGCTCGAATGGCTGGTGCTGCTGACCGGCATCGGCGCGGTCTTCACCGCGATCCAGGATTTGAAGAACACGACTTCGCAGGACCCTTTCCTCTTCCTGCGCCTCTTCACCGATGCGCATGACCCGCTGCCGTCGTTCATGGCGGTGCTCGGCTTTCTCATTCCGCTGGTCGCGATCGGCCTCGGCTTCGACGCGGTCAACGGCGAGTTCAACCGCCGCACCATGAGCCGCATCCTCGCGCAGCCGGTCTATCGCGATGCGCTGCTGCTCGGCAAATTCTTCGCGGGGCTCGCAACGCTCGGCGTCGCGCTGGTGACGCTCTGGCTGCTGATCATCGGCCTCGGCCTCTTCACCCTCGGCGTGCCGCCGACCGGCGAGGAGGTGATCCGCGGTATCGGCTTCCTCGTCGTCTCGCTCGCCTATGGCGGCTTATGGCTTGCCGTGGCAATGCTCTGCTCCGTGATCTTTCGCGCCGCCGCGACCTCGGCCCTCGTCGCCCTCGGCCTTTGGCTCTTGATGAGCGTGCTCTGGCCGTTGATCTCGCAATTCATCACCAGCGCGATCTTCCCGACGACGCAGCTCAATCTCATTCTCGGGCCGAGCTACCAACAGCTGATGCTGCAGCAGACGCTGGCGCGGCTCTCGCCGAACACGCTCTATGCCGAATCGCTTTTGGGCATCATGCATCCCTCGACCCGCGCTCTGGGCCCCGTCTTCATGGAGCAGCTGCAAGGCGCGGTGATGGGCAATCCGCTGCCCTTGGGCCAGAGCCTGCTCCTCGTCTGGCCGCAGGTGACGAGCCTCATCGCCGGCGTGATCGTGCTCTTCGTCGGCGCCTACGTCGTCTTCCAGCGCCAGGAAGTCCGCGCTTAGCGCACGCCCGCCGCGCGCAGATAGCTGCTGTCGACGAAGCGCTCGGGCTTCGGTACCGGGGCTTTCAGCACGCCGGCCTCACCCATGAAAGCGATCACCTGCGCCAAGCCTTTCAGATCGATTTCCCCACCGCGCGGTATGACGCCGCGATCGGGGTTAAAATAGAGCTTCAGCGTCTGGCGCGCGACCTTCTCTGAGACGTCGGTGGTCGCAACAATCGTTTTCACGACATCCTCGCGATGCGCGGGATCGCGGAAATAGGCAAGCGAGGCGGCGAAGCCGCGCAGGAACGCGACCAACGTTGCGCGATTCTGCTTCGCCCAGTCCGGCCGCACGATCAGCACCTTGAACTCGAAATGCCGGACCGCGTCGGTCGAGAGACCGAGCCGGCGGAAGCCTCCATCGACGGCAACGAAATCCTCGGGCTCACCGAGCGGCACGGCGTCGCATTTGCCGCGTTTCAAGCAGGCGAGGCGCACCGGCGTCCCGACGAGATTCTCGACGTGATAATCGCGCTCCTTCAGCCCGTGCAGCGCGAGAAGCTTACGCGTCGAGATCGAGATCGTGTCGATGTCGAGCGACAGCCCGATCGTGCGGCCTTTGAGATCGGCGAAGCTCCCGATCTCGGGCTTGGCAATGAGGCTGTAGATGGGATTGGCATTCTCCGCAGCGACAGCGACCGCCGTCGAACGGCCTTCAGCGACCGCCTGGATGAAATATGGCGTCGCCGAGGAGGTGATCTCGACATCGCCGGCATCGAGGCGTTTGACCATCTGATCGGTGCCGCCTTCGAGCGGCACGAGTTGGACCATGACATGCTCGTGAGCAAAGAAGCCCTGCTGTTCCCCGATGGCATATGGCACCGCGCCGATGCTCTTGATCGTCGACGGCACCTGGCCGAGTCGGACCGTTGTATCCGCACAGGCGCCCGTAGCCATCAGAAACACCGCCGCGCATAGCGGGGCCGCGGCATAAAGCCGTTGTCTCATGACTCCCTCCCTTTGTCGGCCAAAATAGCACCCGCAATGCACCGTGCTATAGTTCTGCCCTGGTATTGGGAGTCGCTCCATGTTCCTCAAGAATTGCTGGTACGTCGCCGCCGAAGCACGCGAGGTCAGCCGTACGCCGCTCGGCCGCGTGCTGCTCGGCGAGCCGGTCGTGCTTTTCCGCCGCGAGGACGGCACGCCCGTTGCGCTCGAAGATCGCTGCTGCCATCGCCGCGCGCCGCTGCACAAGGGCAAGGTGATCGGCAATCGGCTGCAATGCGGCTACCACGGCTTCACCTTCGATGCGTCGGGCGCTTGTGTCGCCATTCCCGGCCAGGATCGCGTGCCAGCGAGTCTCGGCGTGCGCTGCTATCCGGTGATCGAGCGTCATCGCTACATCTGGATCTGGATGGGCGAGGGCAAAGCCGATCCGGCGAAAATTCCCGATTTCTATTACAACGACGATCCGAACTGGGCCGCGGTTGGCGCCAACCTTCATGTCGAAGCGAATTATTTGTTGCTGGTCGAAAATCTCATCGACTTGTCGCATGTCGCCTTCGTTCATTCCTCAACCATCGGCTCGACCGAGGACACGAACGCAAAACTGAAGCTCGAGCGCAGCGACGAGTTCGTGCGCGTCATTCGCGAAGCGCCCGGCATCTCCTGCCCGCCCTCGATGAAAAGCCTGGGCTTCGCGCCCGTGGTCGATCAGACGAAGATCATCACCTTCGCACCCGCTTCGAATATTTGGATCGACATTCCGACGCGCGACGCCGTCCCCGTCGAAGGCCGCAACGCGCCGATGCAGCGCCGCGTCATGATCCTCAACGCGATCACGCCCGAAACCGATACGAGTTGCCATTACTTCTGGGTCAATGCGCGCGATTTCGATCAGGCGAACAAGGCGCGCTCCGAATTCTTCTTGCAGACCGTGACCACGGCCTTCAACGAGGACAAGAATATGCTGGAGGCGCAGCAGCGCGTGATCTCGCTCGATCCGCAGGCGCCGACGGTCAACGTCCATGCCGATTGGGGCGGCGTGCAAGCAACGCGGATGATGGCCGAGCTCATCGCCGCAGAGGACGCGCGGGCGTAATCACATCACCTTCGTCGGCGAAGGCCGGTGCTCGTTTCTGGAGCTTTTGACGCGGCGAGAACACGATGGCGGCACGGCTAAAATTTTTCGGCTGGGGACGCGAAGGCGAAGGACTGACCGCTGCCGAATCGGATTTCATCCTTGCGGGCGCGCGCGAGCGTTTTGGCGTCCCCGCTTTCGACGAGAGAGCGCCGCCCGAGCTCCCGGCATTGAAGCTACGCCCGCCGCGGCTCGCGGCGCCGGCGACACTCGCGCCGCTCTGCTCAACCGAGCTCTATGATCGCGCGGCGCATACGCACGGCAAGTCCTTCCTCGAGACGGTGCGCGGCCTCGCCGGCGATTACGGCGATGCGCCTGACATCGTCGCCTATCCCAGAAACGAGGCCGATGTCGCAGCGCTGCTCGATTGGGCGGGCGGCGCACAGATGGCCGTCATTCCGTTTGGCGGCGGATCGAGCGTGGTCGACGGCGTCGCGGCGCGCATCGACACGTCACGGCATCGCGCTGCACTCACCATCGATCTCCGCGAGATGGGCCGCGTCGTCGAGATCGACCGCGATTCGCGCGCCGCCCGAATCGAGGGCGGCGCCTTCGGGCCGGCGCTCGAGGCGCAGCTGCGGCCGCACAATTTGACGCTGCGCCATTTCCCGCAGAGTTTCGAATATTCGACGCTCGGCGGTTGGATCGCGACGCGCTCGGGCGGGCATTTCGCGACGCTCTATACGCATATCGACGATTTCGTCGAAAGCGTCCGTATGGTGACGCCGCGCGGCGTTTACGAAACGCGGCGCCTTCCCGGCTCGGGCGCAGGACCGGCGCCGGAGCGGCTTGCGATCGGCTCCGAGGGCATCCTCGGCGTCATCACCGAAGCATGGATGCGGCTTCAGGATCGGCCGCGTTTCCGCGCCGGCGGCGCGGTGCGCTTCGCCGATCTCTTCACCGCGGCGCGCGCGCTGCGTGTCATCGCTCAGGCCGGGCTCTATCCCGCCAATTGCCGCATTCTCGATTCCGCCGAGGCCCGCAACACCGGCTCTGGCGACGGAAGCTCGGCGATCATGGTGCTCGCCTTTGAGTCCGCTGACCATGAGGTCGGGCCGTGGATGAAGCGCGCGCTCGAATGTTGCAGCGATCATGGCGGCACGCCGGAGAGCACCGACGCCGATGCCCATCGGGAAGGCGCCGCCGGCGCGTGGCGCAATGCTTTCATTCGCATGCCCTATGCGCGCGAGATCACCGTCCCGCGGGCGATCATCAATGACACCTTCGAGACGGCGATCACCTGGGATCGTTTCGAATCATTCCATGACAAGGTGAAAACCGCGACGGAGGACGCGATCAGACGTGTCACCGGTCATCCGGGCGAAGTGACCTGCCGTTTCACCCATGTCTATCCCGATGGGCCGGCACCCTATTTCACCTTCCATGCGCTCGGACTGCACGGCGAGCTTGCCGCGATGTGGCAGGAGATCAAACACGCAGCCTCGGACGCACTCATCGCCGCCGGCGGCACCATCACCCACCATCACGCGGTCGGGCGCCAGCATCGGCCCTGGTATGACCAGGAGCGGCCGCCGCTCTTCGCAGCCGCGCTCAAGGCCGCGAAGCACGCACTCGACCCGCAAGCGCTGCTCAATCCCGGCGTGCTGATCGACGCGTGAAGGTGTAGGCCCGGGCGGGACCTAGCCGCTGGAGCGCGAGCGCAGCCCTCGTTCCGTCATTCCCGCGCAAGCGGGAATCCAGCGGAAACGACGTGCGTCTGCCCTGGATCCCGGCTCGTGCTGCTTCGCAGCTTGGCCGGGATGACGTTCACTTCGCGAGCGTCACTTCTTCTGCGCGTTCAAATCCTTCTCGAGGCGATCGAGCGTGCGCATCGCATCGAGGCATTGCTTGACCGAGGATTTCGGCTCGCGCTTCTCCTTGATCGCGGCGAAGAATTCGCGGTCCTCGAGCTCGATGCCGTTCATCGAGACATCGACCTTCGTGAGATCGATCACCTGATCCTTGCCGTCGGAAAGATCGTCGTAATAGGCCTTGTAGGTGCCGTTGTCGCCGATATAGCGGAAGAACGTGCCCTGCGGCCCATTGTTGTTGAAGGAGAGCGACAAGGTCAGGATCGCGCCCGATTTCGGCGCCTTCAGCTGAATCCCCATATCCATCGCGATCTTCAATTCCGGATGCCATGGCCCTTCGACGGCGCGCGCGACCGAGGGCAGCTCGCCGGTCTGCCATTGGAAGAGATCGACCGTGTGGCAGGCGTGATGCCAGAGCAGATGATCGGTCCAGGTGCGCGGCTGGCCCGCCGCGTTCATGTTGGTGCGGCGGAAGAAATAGGTCTGCACGTCCAGCTGCTGGATCTTCAGCTCGCCCGCCTTGATCTTGTTGTGGACGTATTGGTGGCTCGGGTTGAAGCGGCGCACATGGCCGCCCATGGCGATGACGCCGGTCTGCTGCGCGACATGCTGGATCTCCTCGCTGTCGGCAAGCGTGTCGGCGATCGGGATCTCGATCAGCACATGCTTGCCGGCGCGCATCGTCTCGATCGCCTGCTTGGCATGCACCTGCGTCGGGCTCGCGAGGATCATCGCTTCGAGCCCCGGCTGCTTGAGGCTGTCGGTGAGATTGGTCGTCCAATGCGGGATCTTCCACTTCTTGGCGACTTCCTCAGTGCCGGCGGGCCGGCCGCCGGCCAAGGTGATCACCTCGATGCCGGGGATCGCCTGGATCGCTTCGAGATGTTTGATGCCGAAGGCGCCTTGGCCTGCGAGACCGACTTTCATGGCAATCCTCTCTCTTATCCGACTCTAATGCGTGTTTTCGAGAATGAGATGACCAACCGCCGTGTTCGACGCGGGCACGGTGTAGAAGCGGTGCACCTGCTTCACCTGATCGTCGAGCGCGCCGCGCGCGATCAGCCACATCACCAGCTCGATGCCTTCCGAGCCGGCCTCGCGGATGTAATCGACATGCGGGATCTTCGTCAGCGAAACCGGATCGGCGACGAATTTATCGAGGAAGCGGTTGTCGAAATCCGAATTGATGAAGCCGGCGCGCGGCCCCTGCAATTGATGCGACATGCCGCCGGTGCCGAAGATGACGACGCGCAGATCTTCAGGGAAGCTGTCGATCGCCTTGCGCAGCGCCTTGCCGAGCATGTAGCAGCGATGCCCGGTCGGCGGCGGATATTGGATGACGTTGACGCAGAGCGTGATGACCTTGAACGGCCATTCCTTGGGCTGGCCGACCATCAGCGACAGCGGCACCGTGAGCCCATGATCGACCTCCATCTTGTTGACGATGGTCATGTCGAATTCATCGAGGATGGTCGATTGCGCGATATGCCAGGCGAGATCGGGATGACCCTTCACCACCGGCACGGGCCGCGGGCCCCAGCCTTCATCGGCGATCGGAAATTCCTCGGCGCAGCCGAGCGCAAACGTTGGGATCACCTCCAACGAGAAGGCCGAGGCGTGATCGTTATAGACGAGGAACACGACGTCGGGCTTCGTCTCGGCGAGCCATTTCTTCGAGAGCTCGTAGCCGCCGAAGACGCGCTGCCAGTACGGCTCGCCGCTTTTGCCATTATCGAGCGCCGCGCCGATCGCCGGCACGTGCGAGGTGGTGACGCCTGCGATGAGCTTAGCCACGGTTCTTCCATTCCGATTTGCTGCGATTGCCGTTGGGCGAACGGCCGCCGGCGAGCATCATCGCCGCATATTGCTCTTG
>DATNGE010000098.1:0-4979 GCA_035606035.1 Allostellaceae bacterium | reverse complement strand
ATGCCGGCCTTGGCGGCGGCGTAATTCGCCTGGCCGGGATTGCCGGTCGCGCCGACCACCGAGGTGATGGCGATGATGCGGCCCCAGCGCCGCCGCACCATGCCCCTGAGCGCCGCGCGCGCGAGGCGGAAACCGGCGGTCAGATCGACATCGATCACCTTCTGCCAATCCTCGTCCTTCATGCGCATCGCCAGCATGTCGCGGTTGAGGCCCGCATTGTTGACGAGGATGTCGAGCTGGCCCATCGCGTCGTCGGCGCTCTTCACCAGCACGTCGGCCGCGGCCGGATCGCCGAGATCGGAGACGGCGACGAAAGCCCGCTCGCCCAATTCGGCTTTGAGCGTTTCGAGCGCCACCTGCCGCGTGCCGCTCAGCATCACCTTGGCGCCGGCACCATGCAGCGCCTTCGCGATCGCGCCGCCGATGCCGCCCGAGGCGCCCGTGACCAGCGCGGTTTTACCGGTGAGGTCAAACATCCAGTGCCCTTCTATCGCGCTCTCTATTTCAACCCGTCATTCCCGCGAAAGCGGGAATCCAGAGAGACATCGAGTTGTTGCCCTGGACCCCGCTTTCGCGGGGGTGACGGTCCAACAAACAGTGCCATAGCGATACCGAGCGCGATAGAAGGACAAAATGTTTGACCTCACCGGCAAAACCGCGCTGGTCACCGGCGCCTCGGGCGGCATCGGCGGCGCGATCGCGCGCGCGCTCCACGGCGCCGGCGCCAAGGTGCTGCTCACCGGCACACGGCAGGCGGCGCTCGATGCGTTGAAGAACGAGCTCGGCGAGCGCGCTTTCGTCGCGGTCTCCGATCTCGGCGATCCGGCGGCGGCCGATGCGCTGGTGAAGGCGGCCGATGAGGCGATGGGTCAACTCGACATTCTCGTCAACAATGCCGGGCTCAACCGCGACATGCTGGCGATGCGCATGAAGGACGAGGATTGGCAGAAGGTGATCGATGTCGATCTGACCGCCGGCTTCCGCCTCGCACGCGCGGCGTTGCGCGGCATGGTGCGGCGGCGCTGGGGCCGCATCATCGCGATCACCTCGGTGGTCGGCGCGACCGGCAATCCCGGCCAGGCGAATTACGCGGCGGCGAAAGCCGGCATGGTCGGCATGTCGAAGGCGCTCGCGTTGGAGGTCGCGCAGCGCGGCGTCACGGTCAATTGCATCGCGCCCGGATTCATTGCGACGGCGATGACCGAAGTGCTGAACGACGAGCAGAAAGCCCGCATCGCGCAGGCGATTCCGCTGGGCCGCGTGGGCACGCCCGAGGAGGTTGCGGCCGGCGTGCTTTTCGTCGCCAGCGAGGAGGCGCGCTACATGACGGGGCAAACCTTGCACATCAACGGCGGGTTGGCCATGATCTAGCCCGCCTCGGGGGACGGCGAGGCCCAACCCTCCCGCTGTCAGGGGCGCCCGGCTGGTAATAGCCGGCGATCTATGTTAGGTAGCGTCCCTCCTGCTCCGGCCACCGCCGAGCGAGCGGATGTCACACACAGCCAAGATTAAGCGCGTCAATTTTGTCGAGGAACGAGTGATGAGCGATGTCGCCGAGCGGGTAAAAAAGATCGTGGTGGAGCACCTGGGCGTCGACGAGGCCAAGGTCACCGACAATGCCAGCTTCATTGACGATCTGGGCGCCGACAGTCTCGACACTGTCGAGCTCGTGATGGCGTTCGAGGAGGAATTCGGCTGCGAGATCCCGGATGATGCCGCGGAGAAGATCGTCACCGTGAAAGACGCCGTCCAATTCATCGAAGCCCATCCGGCCTGATCGTCTCCGCGTTAAAAGACAGGGCATCATGAGACGGGTCGTCGTCACCGGTCTCGGTCTGGTCACGCCGCTCGGGATCGGCATCGAGCATGTCTGGAGGCGCCTGCTGAACAGCGACTCGGGCATCGGCGCGATCCAGAGCTTCGATGTGTCGGATCTGCCGGCGAAGATCGCGGGCCAGGTGCCGCGCGGCGAGACCGCTTCCGGCAATTTCAATGCCGATGAATGGGTCCCCGCGAAGGACCAGCGCAAGATGGATGATTTCATCATCTTCGCGATCGGCGCCGCGACGCAGGCGGTCAGCGATTCCGGCTGGGCGCCGACCGAAGAGGAGGCGCTGGAACGAACCGGCGTGATGATCGGCTCGGGCATCGGCGGCTTGCCGGGGATCGCGGAGACTTCGCTGACCTTGCACGAGAAGGGACCGCGCCGCGTCTCGCCGTTCTTCATACCGTCCTGCCTTATCAACCTGGCCTCGGGCCAGGTCTCGATCAAATACGGCTTCAAGGGGCCGAACCACGCGGTCGTGACGGCGTGCTCGACAGGCGCGCATGCGATCGGCGATGCCGCGCGCATCATCCAATGGGACGACGCCGATGTGATGGTGGCGGGCGGCACCGAAGCGGCGGTGTGCCGCATCGGCCTCGCCGGCTTTGCCGCCTCGCGCGCGCTCTCGACGGCGTTCAACGACGAGCCGCAGCGCGCCTCGCGCCCCTGGGACCAAGCGCGTGACGGCTTCGTGATGGGCGAGGGCGCCGGCGTCGTCGTCCTCGAAGAGCTGGAGCATGCGAAGAAGCGCGGCGCCAAGATCTATGCCGAGATCATCGGCTACGGCATGTCGGGCGATGCCTATCACATCACCGCCCCGGCCGAGGACGGCAATGGCGGCTTCCGCGCCATGCGCAACGCGCTGAAGCGCGCCGGCCTTGCCGCCGAGGACATCGACTACATCAACGCGCATGGCACCTCGACACCGCTGGGCGACGAGATCGAATTGGGCGCGGTGAAGCGCCTTTTCGGCGAGCACGCCTATAAGCTCTCGATGTCCTCGACCAAATCGGCGATCGGGCATCTCCTCGGCGCGGCGGGCGCCGTCGAGGCGATCTACTCGATCCTCTCGATGCGCGACCAGATCGTGCCGCCGACGCTCAATCTCGAGAAGCCGAGCGCCAGCTGCGACATCGACCTCGTGCCTTTGAAGGCGAAGGAGCGCAAAGTCCGCCGCGCGCTCTCCAATTCCTTCGGCTTCGGCGGCACCAACGCTTCGCTGATCTTCGGCCCTCCTCCTTGAGCGTCGGAGCCCCCTGAAATGCGCTGGGCGGTTCGCGCGGCAGGGGGGCTGATCGTCATCCTGTTGCTCGCCGGCATTGCCGCTTACTTCGGCGAGCGCGCTTATGAGGCGGCGGGGCCGCTCCTCGACGCGAAGCTCGTCGTCATCCCGAAAGGCGCGGACGCGCGCGAGATCGGCGCGGTGCTCGCCGAGAACGGCGTCGTCGCGAACGGCACGCTCTTCGCGGCCGGCAGCTATGTCACGGGGCGCGCCGCCAGCTTCAAGGCCGGCGAATACGAATTCGCGACCGGCGTCAGCCCGGCCGGCGCCGCCGATCTCATCGCCAGCGGCAAGGTCTATCGCCACAAGCTGACGATCCCCGAGGGGCTCACCTCGGCCCAGATCGTCGCCCTCCTCGACGCGGCGCCGGCGCTCGACGGCGCGATCGAGGCCGAGCCGCCGGAAGGCTCGCTGCTGCCCGACACTTATTTCTATGTCATGGGCAACACGCGGCAGGAGCTGCTCGAGCGCATGCATCGCGCGATGACGAAGGCGCTCGCCGAGAGCTGGGCCAAGCGCGCGCCGAACCTGCCGCTGGCCAGTCCTGCCGAAGCGGTGACCCTCGCCTCGATCATCGAGAAGGAGACCGCGAAAGCGGAGGAGCGGCCGCGCATCGCCGGCGTCTTCCTCGAGCGCTTGAAGCTCGGCATGAAGCTGCAAGCCGACCCGACCGTGATCTACGTGCTGACCAAGGGCGGCGCGGTGCCGCTGCCGCATCCGCTGGGCCATGACGATCTCGCCATCGAGTCGCCCTACAACACCTATCTCGACAAGGGCCTGCCGCCGACGCCGATCGACAATCCCGGCATCGCCGCGCTCAAAGCGGCGCTGCAGCCCGATGATCGCGGCGAGCTCTATTTCGTCGCCGATGGCAGCGGCGGCCATGCCTTCGCCAAGACGCTCGACGAGCACAACAAGAACGTCGCCAAGCTGCGCGCGACGCAGAGCGGGCAGACCGCGCCGAACGGCGGATAATCGGCCGCCGCGCGCGACGCTATGCTATAAAGCGCGCCATGACGATCGCGAGCATGACGGGCTTTGCCCGCGCCGAAGGCCATGACGGGCCGCTGAGCTGGGCCTGGGAGCTCAAAAGCGTCAATTCGAAATCCTTGGATCTGCGCTTCCGCTTGCCGCCGGGCTTCGATGCGCTCGAGCTGCCGCTCCGCGCGCTGGTGACGCAGCGCCTGAAGCGCGGCGCGATCAGCGCCGGCCTCTCGGTCGCGCGTGCGTCGGGCGCCGGCAATCTCCGCGTCAACCGCGAGGCGCTCGCGGTCGTGCTGCGCCTCGCCAACGAGCTGGCCCATGAGGTCGAGGCCGCGCCGCCGCGCATCGACGGGCTCCTCGCGCTGCGCGGCGTGCTCGAAAGCGGCGACGATGCGCCCGAAGAAGGCGCGCGCGAGCGGCAGATGAAGCAGCTGAGCGACGGCTTCGCGGCCGCGCTCGAAGGGCTCGCGGCAATGCGCCTCAGTGAAGGCGCGCGGCTCGAAGCGGTGCTGAGCGAGCGCTTGGATGAAATTGCGGTGTTGGTGAAGGATGCCGAAAGCGCCGCAGCGACGCAGCCGGCGGCGATCAAGGCGCGCATCACGGAGCTGATCACGGTCCTGCTCGATGCGGTGCCGGCGCTGCCCGAGGAGCGCCTCGCGCATGAAGCGGCGCTGGTCGTCGCCAAGGCCGATATCCGCGAGGAGCTCGACCGTCTCAAGGCGCATTTGGATGCCGCGCGCGGCTTGATGAAGGAAGGCGGCGCGATCGGCCGGCGCTTCGATTTCCTCTGCCAGGAATTCAACCGCGAAGCCAACACGCTGTGCTCGAAATCGGCCGATCTCGAATTGACCCGCATCGGCCTCGCGCTCAAAGCCGCGATCGAGCAGC
>DATNGE010000097.1:0-4970 GCA_035606035.1 Allostellaceae bacterium | reverse complement strand
GGTGATGCTGTAAACATGGTCGCTCATCGAAGCCTCCATCCCTTTCGCCTTCGCCCTAAACACGGTGCGCACCGGCTTCGTTGCCCGTGAGATCAGCGCGCGAGCGATTTGCCGAGCGCATCGAGCAGCGCGGCCTGGCCCTTGTTGATGCGGCGGCGCGCCTCGGCGAGCGTGAACCACGCCCCGCGATCGACTTCGGGAAAGCGCGCGCGCTTGCCCGAACGCGGCGGCCATTCCATTTCGAACTCGTTGCTGACGAGCGTCGCCGGATCGAGATCGCCTTCGATGGCAAAGGCGTACACCCACTTGCCGCCAGCCTGCTTGATCGCGGGCAGGACGCCAAAATGGCCCGCGAGGGCTGTACCGGTCTCTTCGGCGAATTCGCGGATCGCTGCGGCTAGCCTCTCCTCGCCGGCATTCGGCTCGCCCTTCGGAATCGTCCACGCGCCTGCGTTCTTATTTTTCCAGAACGGTCCTCCAGGATGGACGAGGAACACTTCGATGGCGCCGTTGTGCTGGCGATAGAGCAGTATGCCAGCGCTTTCCTTCGGCATGGGCGCGGTCCCACAAATGCAAAAGCCGCCGCGGCACAGCCGGGCGGCTTGATACTGCGTCGTGCCGAGCGAGGCTGCTAGTAGCCCTCGCGCTCCATGCGCTTGCGCAGCAGCTTGCGGTAGCGGCGCACCGCCTCCGCTTTCTCGCGGGCGCGGCGCTCCGAGGGTTTCTCGTAATTGCGGCGCACCTTCATCTCCCGAAACAAGCCTTCGCGCTGCATTTTCTTCTTCAGGACGCGCAGCGCCTGATCTACATTGTTGTCACGGACGAGAACCTGCACGAGCAGCCAACTCCTTTAGGATAACGGCAAAACGGGCTGCCAGAGGCAGCCCGGATACGGAATGATATAGCATAGGGATCGGGGTTTTGCCAAGTCTGGGCGGCCCTATCGGCCAAGGGCCCGTCGCGCGACGTCGTACCATTCCCGCTGCATAAAGCGCTGGTGGCGCGGACCATATTCGACGAGCTGGCAAATTTCCTCAAAAATCCGTTTTGCATCCTCGCCATGGCCGGTCCGCTGCAAGAGCATCGCATAGCGGCAGCGCGCCTCTTGACCCGGATAGTAATGGACGAGCGCGCGGTATTCGGCCGACGCCGCCCCATTCTTGCCCTGCTCTTCGAGACAGCGGGCGTAGAGCAGATGAGCCTCCGGCGAATGAAGCTTCGGATTGGCTTCCTGCACCGCCTCCAGCTGCTTTTGTGCTTCGGCGAATTTCTCTTGCGCGAACAGCGCTCGCGCTAGGCCGAGCGTCATCCCGGGATCCCCCGCGTGAATGCCCGCCAGAGCCTCGCGATAGAGAGCTTCGGCCTCTGTGGCCTTCCCAGATAAAAGGTATTCCGTTGCCAGCGCGGCCTTGTTTTCCGCAGTCGGCGTCATCTGGGCACGGCGCGCCGCCTCGCGCAGGCGCCGACCGGGGTTGACGGTCTTCTCGACCCGGGCAGCGGCCTGCCGTGCCGGCCGGCTATAGATCAGTTCGGGCAAAATCTCGGCTAGGAAATAGGCTGCCATGCCGACAATGGGGACGAAAACAACCAGATAAATCCAGACGTAATGGCGTCCCGTGCGCACCACATGCACGGCGCAGGCGATCTGTGCAAGCAGCAGCAGGACCCCAAAGGCTGGCATCGAGGCTCTCCCGATTTCCTGCAGTTGTATTTGTTCTCGTTTTATTCTTCAAGTAAATAGGGGGAGAGCGTCAGTCCGGTGCGCTTTACCGGGTTCGGGTCGCGGCCCATATTGTCGCCATGGCCATCCTGAAAATCGCGCGTATGGGCCACCCGGTGCTGCGCCGCCGGGCCGATTCGGTGGCCGATCCGACCGACCCCGAGATCCATCGCCTGATCGCCGACATGGCGGAGACCCTGGCCGATATCGGTGGGGCAGGGCTGGCCGCACCGCAGGTCCATGTGCCCTTGCGAGTAGTGATCTTCCAAGTACCCGAGCACCGCCTCACCGGCCGCCCCGAGGACCAGGCGCAGCCGCTGATTGCGCTGATCAACCCCGTTATCGAGCCGCTCGATCCCGAGCAGGAGCTCGGCTGGGAGGGGTGTCTCTCGGTGCCCGGGCTCAAGGGTGCGGTGCCGCGTTTCGCACGTATTCGCTATCGCGGCCTGGCGCCCGACGGCAGCGCGATCGACCGCTCGGTCGAGGGCTTCCATGCGCGGGTCGTGCAGCATGAATGCGACCATCTCGACGGCGTGCTCTATCCGCAGCGGATGACCGATATGCGGCTCCTCATGTTCGTCGAGGAGGGCGCACGCTTCCCGATCGATCTGACGCCGGTACCGACATGAGCGACGGTCTCGCATCCCGCAAGGACGCGGTGCTGCTGGCGATGTTGCCGAATGTGCCGTTCGATGGCTGGACGCGGGCGGGTATGCGCGCGGCGGCCGAGCGCGCCGGCATCGACATCGCCGAATTGCCCGTGCTTTTTCCCGCTGGCGCACGCGATGTCGCGGCGTGGTTCAGCGATTGGGCCGACCGTCAGACGGCGGCTGGGCTAAAGCGCCGCCATCTCGGCACGATGAAAATCCGCGCTCGCATCGCTGCCGGGGTGATGGCACGGCTCGAGATCTTGCTGCCGCATCGCGAAGCGGTGCGGCGCTCCCTCAGCCTCTTTGCGACACCGCTCAACCTGCCGCAGGGCGCGAAGCTCCTCTACGACACGGTCGATACAATCTGGCACGCGGCCGGCGATCGCTCGACCGATTTCAATTTCTATACGAAGCGAGCGCTGCTTGCCGGCGTCTATGCTGCCACATCGCTCTATTGGCTCGACGATCGCTCCGACGATATGGAGGCGACCAAGGCTTTCCTTGACCGCCGGCTCGCCGAGGTGCTGGCGATTCCGAAACTGCGTGAGCGCGTCGATCGGCTCAATCCGTTGCGGGTGCTGGATGCGGCGCGGCGGCGCTTTAGCGCCGCAGGATAAGCCCGGCTTAGCGCCGCGGGCTGAGCCTCGTTACATGCCCCATCTTGCGGCCGGGCAGCGCCTCATCCTTGCCGTAGAGATGGATTTTCTGTAGCGGATCGTTCACCGCCTCACGCCATTTCTCGATATCCGCGCCAATGAGATTCTTCATCACTGCATCGGAATGACGATCGGGTGAACCGAGCGGCAGGCCACAGATCGTGCGCACCAGCTGCTCGAATTGACTCGTATAGCAGGCGTCGGTCGTCCAGTGGCCCGAATTATGCGGCCGCGGCGCAAGCTCGTTGACCAGCACTTCGCCGCTATGTGTGACGAACATCTCGACTGCAACCAGCCCGATCAGATCGAGCTTCTCGGCGATATGGCGTGCGATGCCTTCGGCTCGCGTGGCGATCTCCGGCTTCAGCTGCGCCGGCGCGATCGTCGTGTCGAGGATGTGGTTCACGTGCTGGTTCTCGACCGGGGCATAAGTCGCGGTCTCGCCGTTCTCGCTGCGCGCGATGATGACCGAGATTTCGCAGGCAAAGTCGATGAAGCCTTCAACAATGCCTTCGGCCGAGCCGAAACCGCCCCAAATTGCGGCGAGATCGTTGTCGTCGCGGATGCCCACCTGTCCCTTGCCGTCATAGCCCATGCGGACGGTTTTGAGGATCGCGCGCGGGCCGATCGTCTCGATGGCGCGGCGTAACTCTTCCGCGCTCGTCACCGCCTGATAAGGCGCGGTGCCGACGCCGATCGAGCGCAGGAAATCCTTTTCCTTGATGCGGTCCTGCGCGATACGCAGCGCGTTCGGGCCGGGCCGCACCGGCTTGCGCGCGGCGAGGAACTCCGCGGTATCGCCGGGGACGTTCTCGAATTCGAAAGTGACGACATCGACCGATTTCGCAAAGCGCCCGAGCGCGAGCTTGTTGTCGTACTCCGCGGTCGTCGAGAGCGAGGTGACTTGTTTCGCCGGGCTGTCCTTGATCGGACAATAGACATGACAGCGATAACCGAGCGTCGTTGCGGCGAGCACGGTCATGCGGCCGAGCTGGCCGCCGCCCAGAATCCCGATCGTTGCGCCCGGTTCAATCACGCCCATATAGGATCACGTATTCGATGGGCGCTTAGCGACGGCACCGGTCTGTTGCGCGCGCCAGCGATCGAGACGCGCCGCAACGCCTTTATCGCTGAGGGCGAGGATCGCGGCCGCGAGCAGCGCGGCGTTGATCGCGCCCGAGCGGCCGATAGCGAGCGTACCGACCGGCACGCCGCCCGGCATTTGCACGATCGAGAGAAAGCTGTCGACGCCTTTAAGCGCTGCGCTCTCAACCGGAACGCCCAAGACCGGCAGAGGCGTCATCGCTGCCGTCATGCCCGGCAAATGCGCGGCGCCGCCGGCGCCGGCGATGATGACTTTGAGGCCGCGGCCACGCGCGCTGCGAGCGTAAGCATAAAGCCGCGTCGGTGTGCGATGGGCGGAAACGATACGTGCTTCATGCGCAATCGCGAGTGCATCGAGGGTCTCGGCGGCATGACGCATGGTCGCCCAATCGGACTGGCTTCCCATGATGATTCCGACGGACGGCGGAGCGCCGCGTTTGGCGCCTTTCTTGGCCGCCATCTATTCCCCCGATTGAAACGAAGCGCGCATTATAGGAACGAGACCCGAGGCGGCAAGCCCGAAGGCGATCGAGCCTCAGGCAATGATGTCGGGCAGCAGCGTGTTCTCGAGTTTGGTGATGAGATCTTTGAGCGCGAGCTTGCGTTTCTTTAGGCGCTGCAGATGCAGGTTGTTCGCCGGCACTTGTGTCGCGAGGCGATCGATCGCCTCGTCGAGATCGCGATGCTCGGCCTTGAGCGTCGCGATTCGCTGCTTGACGGCTTCGACATCGAGGTCCATGTGAGCCGCGATTATATCAATAGTTCGTGATTTTCGCGATGTCCGATGCGGCGGCGGCGTTCTGGCGTTTTTCCCTGGCGCTCTATGCCCGGCCCGGAGTC
>DATNGE010000096.1:0-3243 GCA_035606035.1 Allostellaceae bacterium | reverse complement strand
CGCGGCGTGATCGCGGCCGCTGCAATTAGCGTTCATGCCGGCCGCAAGCATTTCGGCAAGGGCACCGATCGCGGTGCCGCCGCCCTGCACCCAGCCCATGAAGCGCGGATGGGTGTTGCCGGCGGAATAGGGCTCGATACGCGCTTGGAAATCGCGATAGACCGCATCGAGCGGCGTCGCTTCCTTTGGTAAAGCTTCGCGGAAGCTCGCTCGCACCTCGTCGGGCAGCTTCGTCCAGACCGGCCGCTCGCGCAGCTGCGCCATCTGATCGAGCATATCGTCGAGCATGCGATGCCCGAGCCGGCGCAGCTCGCTCCAATTTTCGGGATCGAGCGTCGGGCCAGATTTCGGTCGGCCCGGATCGCTCATGCGACGGAGAGTTTCTTCGCTGAGGGGCGGCCCGCGCAATCCTTCAGCATCGCCGCGAAGTCGGCGAAGAGCTTCTTCATCTGCGCGACCTTGTACGGAAAGATCGTCGGCGAATCCATGAGGTGCACGATCATCGCGATATCGGCTTCGAAGAGCAACAGGTTGCCTTCGGCGGTCTGCGCGCAATCGATACCGAAATAGTCGAGATCGACGCGCTGCGCAATGCCGGCGAGGGCCGCGCGGTGGCGCTTGGCGAATTCATGATCGAAACCGGTCATGAAGCGCTCTTCCTCGATTTTCTTCGCGGCGCTCTCGCCCATGCCGGCATTGAGATAATAGATCATCCACTGATCGGCGATCGCCATATGGCAGGCATAGGGCTTCCCGCCGATGAAGACGATGCGGTATTTCCGGAACAGCCCATCGGGGCTGCGATAATCGACAAAGCGCGAAATATAGAAGCCGCGCTCTTGCTGCGCGGCGAGATAGCGCGTCAGCGCCGCCGCATCGTCGAGCTTTTGCAGGCCGCGGCCGGCGTGCGAATCGAACGGTCGCGCGATCAGCGGGAACGCGCCGTCGGGCAAATGCGCTGCAAGCTCGGTGCGGCCGGCGGCGATCTCGCCGAGCGTGGTGCGGTCGATGCGGATGGTGGCCGGCATCACGAGGCCGGGCACGTTTCCGACGAGACCGTGCAGCCGCTCGCGCGCCAGCGCTGCGATCTGCTCGGGATGGTTCAGCACCGGCTTCGGCCAGGACGGCAGCAAGCGCTCGATCTCGGCGAGCACCGCGCGATTGCCGTCCGCTTCGCAGGCGGCGACGATCGCGAGGTCGTGCTCCGGCAGCGGCTCGGGCAATGGCTGGCCGGGCACGATGTAGAGCGTCGCGAGGGCGATGTCCGAGCCTTCGAGGAGGAATTCGAGCGGGATGTTGTTGCCGATATTGCCCGGCGCGGCGAGCGCGAGGAGCCGCAGCGCCGGCGTTGCGGTGTCGATGGGCGAACGAAAGACCCGTCGCCGCATCAGGGCCTCGCCCTGGCGCGCGACGCCGTCGCGCTCGTTGCCGAAGAGTTGCTCGAGGGTCGAGAGATCCATCAGCGCCGCGGCGTTGTCAGGCTCGAAAATGTATTTATCGAGAAGCTGGCTGTGCAGCGGCGTGAGATCGACGCCGTCGAAAACGAGCTTTGCCAGTTTCGCGACGCCGATCGGCTGGTCCGCGGGCTGTTGCCAGAGCAGATCCCTCATGCTGCGCTTACGCGGTAATGGGCTGGCGCTTCAGCGGCGGCGTAGGCCGCCTCGATGGTGTCGTAATAGCGGACCAGCAGCGCGAGCTTTTCGATGATCGCGCGGACCTGATCGAACTCGCCGCGGAGATTCTCGCGCGCGGCCAGGATGTCGTCGCGACACCACGTTTCCGAAACCAGCCGCGCGCCGGCGCTAATGCGCAGCGCGCCGAGGACGCCGCCCGCGCCATCGGGAACCGCGACCGGCTGGCCGATATGGCAGCGACGCGCAGCAAGGAGGCGCAGCATCGGCGGCAAGGTCGCGGGCAGGATCGGCGCGACATCGTCGTTGAGGGCGCGATAGAGGATCGCGGCCGCCGCATGCGAGAGCCGCTCGCCGCAGCGGCGGGCGAAGAAGGGGAAGATCGTGCGCGCCGCGAATTCCTCGTCGAGGTTTGCCCGCTCCTTCTCGGGCAAGGGCATCAGCTCGAGGGACGGCTCGGCAGCGATGAGCTGCGGCACGGTCTGGGCAAATTGCGCGAGCGCGAATTCCCGGAAGCTGTCGGGAACGGCGTAGTAATCGCGCATCTCGGTGAGTGCCGCGCTCCAGCGCAGCAGCGTACCCAGATTGACCTGCGCCGGCAGGCCCGCCCGGATATTCGCGAACCGAGCCGGCCAATCATCTTGCCCGGTATAGGCAGCCATGCCGTCGGGCGCTGCGCCGATCGCCGCGCAGCGCTCAACGAGACTCTGCGGAATGAGCAGCGCGCCGCTGAACGGCGCGCCGGTGAAGAATTTCGAGCCGGTGAGCAGCACTGGGAATCCACGATCGAGGTACCAGTAGAGACGGCGCCGGCCGAGCCGCGCCTGACACGCATCGACCACGATCATCACATCGTCGCCGGCGGCGTCGGCGATCCAGCGCAGGCAATCCTCGCTCGGCGAGCGCAGGCCGAATTTGGAGCTGTCCATCGCCCAGAGCACGACGCGCTTACCGGCGGCGACTTCACGCGCGACGGTATGCGCTATATCGCCGTCGATCTCGTCGACCGAGCGCAGCGCGCCGAAACCATCGCGCAACGGCACGCGCGCACCGATCACGCCATCGCTGAGGCCGCCGATCGGCTCGCCCCGGGCGACAGGGACGCCGAGCGCGGTGAATGCGTTGAAATGCCGGCCGCGCGTCGCGAAACTCGCGCCGCTGCCGGTCTCGTCGCTGGCGGCGATGAGGCTGACGAGCGGCGTGCCAAGCAAGGCGTGCGCGAGGAACAGCGCATGCATCTGCGAGTCGGTTCCGGAGGGCGAGAACACGATCGCGCAGCCGCTGTCTTCGAGACCGAGAATCTGTTTGAGCTCGATCCGCTGGCGCTCCATCTGCGCCTCGACGGCGCGCTCGAGGCCGATGAGTTGGGCTTCACGCAGCAGCATCTGGCGCGTGCCGGCGACACCGGCATAGGCGCGATCCGATATGGAGGTCGCGGTCGATGAAGCGAAGGTGAAGGCTTCGGGCCGCGGAAAGGGCCGGCAGCCATAGCCGTTGAGCCGGGTCAGGGGATCGAGAGCGAGGCGCGTGTCGCCGCCGCTGGTGAGCAATCCTTCGAGCGCGCCCGAGAGGGGCCGAAGCGGGTCTATCAGACGAAGGAAAGCTTCAAATC
>DATNGE010000095.1:0-2688 GCA_035606035.1 Allostellaceae bacterium | reverse complement strand
GCTCGTCAATCTGCTGCTGCGCTTCTACGAGGTCGAGAGCGGCCGTATCCTGATCGACAGCACCGATATCGCGAGTGTGACGCAGGAGAGTCTCCGCGCGCATATCGCGATGGTGACGCAGGACACCTCGCTGCTGCATCGCTCGATCGCCGAGAACATTCGCTACGGCCGGCCGCAGGCGAGCAATGACGCGGTGCGCGAGGCGGCGCGCCGCGCGCATGCGATCGAATTCGTCGAAGCCCTCGAAGATTGGCAGCATCGCCGCGGCTTCGAGGCGCATGTCGGCGAGCGCGGCGTGAAGCTCTCGGGCGGCCAGCGCCAGCGCATCGCACTGGCGCGCGTGATCCTCAAAGACGCGCCGATCCTGATCCTCGACGAAGCGACCTCGGCGCTCGATTCAGAGGTCGAGGCCGCGATCCAGGAACAGCTCGACACGCTGATGCAGGGCCGCACCGTGATCGCGATCGCGCATCGCCTGTCGACGATCTCGCGCATGGACCGGCTCATCGTCCTGGATCACGGCCGCGTCATCGAGACCGGCTCGCATGCCGAGCTCGTGCGCCGCGGCGGCACCTATGCCCGTCTCTGGCGCCGCCAATCCGGCGGCTTCGACATCCGCGACGCAACCCTCGAGCGCATCGCGGGCGAGGATTAGGCCGAACCCTCACCCGCCTCGCCACGCTCGGCACCCTCTCCCGCAAGCGGGAGAGGGAGGGGCCCATCGCGTCAGCGATGGGAGGGTGAGGGGGCGGCCGTTAGTTCGGCAGAAATTTCTCGGTTGTGAGCTTCGCCATGTCGGGCTTGGTCTCGAGGATCTTCATCTCGACGAGCGAATCGCGGATCGTCGCCAAGCCCTTCTGATCGAAATGCCCGTTGTCGGTCAGCATCGGCGATGATTCGTCGTAGACGCGGCTGACGATCGCCTCGGGCTGCTTGAGGATGCGCGCGGCGAGCGCCACCGATTCCTCCTTATGTGCTTTCAGATAGGCGACGCTCTCGAACCAGCCGGCGAGGAAATTTCTCACATCGTCGGGATGCTTTTCCATGATGCCGTTCGTCGCGCTGATCACGTGGTTGATATAGTTCTGGATCACCTTGCCGAAGCGCACGACGATGCGCGCCTGGCCTTGCGTTTCGAGGCTGACGGCGGTGGTGATGTCGAGCGGCGCCGCCGCGATCTGATGCGTCTTCAGCGCCGCGATCTGCGCCTCCGACGCGCCGAGCGGCACGTAGTTGAAGCCGGTCGGCCCCCAGCCTTGCAGGATCGAGAGCTGGCGCACCATCCACTCGGTCTGATCGCCGACCGAGGCGCCGGTGACGGTCTGGCCTTTCAGATCGGCGACCGTCTTATACGGCGTGTCGGCCCAGACGCTGAGCGTGATGCCGAGCGGCGGGCCCGCGGCTTCGGCGACCGCGAGGATCGGCGAGCCCTTGGCGATGAATCCCATGCCCGCGCCGCCGCCGATGCCCATGTCGACGGCACCCGCGGTGTAGGCTTGCTGCTGCTTCGCATCGCCGAAGAAATTCTGGATCTCGACCTCGAGCCCGCGCTTCTTGAAGAAGCCCTTCTCGATGCCGAGATCGACCGGCGTGAATTGGAACAAGGTCGGAAATGCCTTGCCGAAACGGATCGCGTCTTCGGCATGCGCGCAAGTCGCGACGACGCCAAGCGCGACCGCGAGTGCGGCCAAAGCGATGGTGTGTATGAGTTTCATGATGCCTCCCTGTTCCAACGCCGTTCTATCATCGTCATTCCCGCGAAAGCGGGAATCCAGGGATGCAACGCGGTGATGCCCTGGACCCCCGCTTTCGCGGGGGTGACGTTGGGGCTTATGTCTTCGCCTATGTGTCGACCTTGCCCGTCTTGAATCGCGCGGCAGACGCGCTCGCGCGTCGAGTGGCCGCGATCATGACGAGCATGTGATCGGCGTGCAAGCAAGCCATGCTTGCTTAAGCGCGCCGCGAGGAAGAATCCTACGTGCAGGGGAAGGGAGGATCAACACATGCAGCCGGTTCCGATCAATCTTTGGGCGCTGCTCGCCGCGATCGTCGCGAGCTTCGTCGTCGGCGGGATCTGGTATTCGCCGCTGCTCTTCATGCGGCCATGGCTGGCGATGGCCGGAGTCGACAAGGCGCGGTTCGATGCCGGCCTGCCGAAAGCGCTGATCGGCGATCTCATCGGCTCGCTGATCTTGGCCTTCGTGCTCGTGCACGCGATCGTTTATGCCGGCGCGAACGATCTCGGCAGCGGCCTCTTCGTCACCTTCTGGAACTGGCTCGGCTTCGTCGCCGTCGTCTTGCTCGGCTCCGTCACCTACGAGCACAAGCCGTGGCGCTATTACGCCATCAACGCCGGCTATCGCTTTGTCGCGATGATGGTGATGGGCGCGATCCTCACTCTTTGGCGCTAGCGCCGCGCGTCTTGGATCGCGCGCCACACGCGCTCGGGCGTCGCCGGCATCTCGACATGTTTGACGCCGAACTCCGCTAGCGCGTTCACCACCGCGTTGATGCAGGCGCCGAGCGCCGGTGTCGTGCCGCCTTCGCCGCCGGGACGGATGCCGAATTTGTGGCTCGTCGCCGGCACCTCGATCAGCTCGCAATCGAACGACGGCAGGTAGTCGGCGCGCGGCACGGCGTAATCCATGAACGAGCCGGCGAGCATCTGGCCGCTGTCGCGGTCGTAAG